>JAIQFV010000018.1 GCA_020073085.1 Terriglobia bacterium
GACGCCCAAACTGATGTAATCGGTGATGCGGCTCCCCGCAGGAAGCGTCGCCAAGGTTCTCGCCATGAGGTGGCCTCCCGAACCGTTATTGTAGTCCAGGAGACTCTATCATATATTTCTCTAAGTGAACAGTATTGGGAACAGTCCTGAATTTCCCGGTCGTTCTTGACCCGGAGGCGGAATTTGAATGATCCACCAGCTACCGCAGGTGGGATTCTCAGGTCGAGCTTTGCCGGTTGGTAGGTTGAATTTTAACAATCCACCACCTCCCGGTGGGGGGATTTGAGCAACGGCCTGTTGAGACCTTGCACTAGCACTGTTGGCCCCTGCAATCATACCTTATCCAGCACCTCTCGAACCTTGGTAGCCATATCCTTTGTTGAGAATGGCTTCTGTAGGAACTGGACCCCATCGTCCAGCACACCGCGATGGGCGATAATATCGGCCGTGTAGCCGGACATGAACAGGAATTTCAACGCCGGCCGGGACGAGAGGAGCTGTTGGGCCAAGTCTCGGCCATTGATGCCGGGCATGATCACATCGGTGATCAGCAGGTGAATCTCGCCGGCGTGTTGTTTTGCCAGCCGGATTGCTGCGTCAGAGGTTTCGGCGGGAAGGACGGCATAGCCCAAGCCTTCCAGGATCTTGCCGGCAAGGTTGAGGATGGAAACATCGTCTTCCACCAACAGCACCGTTTCGCCCTGACCCTTTGGAATCTCCGTCTCGGTTTCTGGGCGGGTGTCATCGGCTTTTCCTTCATGCCGGGGCAGGTAAATCCTGAAGGTGGTTCCTTTCTTCGGTTCACTGTAAACGTCGATAAACCCGCTATTCTGCTCAACGATGCCGTAGACCGTGGCCAGCCCCAGGCCGGTTCCATGGCCCCGCTCCTTAGTGGTGAAAAACGGTTCGAAGACCTTTTTGAGTGTCTCCTTGTCCATGCCGCAGCCGTCGTCGCTCACCCTCAGCATTACAAACTCGCCTGGGATTGACCCCGCATGAAGGTCGCAGTATGCCTTGTCGAAAACGACATTAGCTATCTCGATAGTGACCTGACCGGTGTTCGCGATCGCATCCCGGGAGTTGACACACAAATTGGCCAGGATCTGGTCGAATTGGCTTGGGTCCATTTTGACTCTCCACAGCCCTGACCCGGGCTGCCAGACCAGATCGATATCCTCGCCGATCAGCCGCCGGAGTATCTTGAGCATGCCCTTCACGGTGTGGTTCAAGTCGAGAACCACAGGAGCAATGGTCTGCTTCCGTGCAAAGGCCAGCAATTGACGGATGATGTCCCGGGAACGCAGTGCGGCCCTGAGGACTTCGTCGAGATGGGCACGCAGCGGGTCGGCCGGTTCCATCTTGTTGAGGGCGAGCTCCGTATATCCCAGGATCACGCTGAGGATATTGTTGAAATCGTGGGCCACGCCACCCGCCAGCCGGCCGACGGCCTCCATCTTCTGGGCCTGGGTCAACTGCGCCAGCAGCATTTCTTTCTCCTCCTCTGCACGCTTGCGCTCGGTGATGTCGGTCTGTATTCCGTTCCAAGTCACATCGCCGTTCTCCACCAGTTCCGGCGACGACTCGATCAGCAGCCACTTCGTGTCGCCCCCTACCACCACCCTCCCTTCCCACAAGAAGGGTTGCCTGGTTTGGAAGACCTCGTGATTGAGACGAAGGAACAAATCTAGATCCTCTGCATGAATAGTTCTAAAGAAGACCTGCGTGTTCGCATACACTTCCTCCTCAGAAAGTCCAAGCATTTCACAGAAGCGCGGACTGACGTATTCGAATTTCATCTCATCGTCCGTGGTCATCCGCAGACGATATATGCCCACAGGGATCTCGGCCACGAGTTTGGCGTACTGGGCTTCGGTACCGCGGAGGTTTTCCTCCGCCTTCCGGCGCCTGATCAGGGATTCGGAAAGACGCCGGAATTCCCGGACCAGAAGGCTATACAACAACAGCGTGGAGGCGAGAACGAACAGCCATCCCTTGTATGTTTGAAGCGTTGTCAGCGCATGCGGATCGGATGTAAAAAGTTCCAGCAGGCGATCGGAAAGCACAATCCACAGGCCTGCGGCAAGGGCATAGATCAAAATCGTAGGGAGCGGAAACCGCAACTGTGACTCTTTCATAGGGGACTCCGTGGCGATGCTCTCAACTCGGCGGCCAAAGTCTCATGGACGAGGAATCGTATCCGGCATATGGGTCGACGGCACTCTGGATCGCACTCCGGTCCGGAGCAGTCCGCCTTGTCCGGTGGCCGCGATTTCCGGGGCCATACTTTGGCCAGGCGCAAGAATTTATCCGCCATTGCTTGCAGCTGAGAGGAAAAACCCGCTGCATTACTTTTCCATGCTCCATTATTGGGGTTTTATTGTCTACTCCGGCGCGTCTGCCGCCACTGAGCAGAGCCCAGGATCGATCACAAGCGGAATTTTACGCCGAAACGATGCCGCCCGATAGGGGATTTTAATCAGGGAAAAACGAAAAAGGCTGGGGTCTGATGGTTCCGTAGGACGGGGTGGCGCACACATGCGCTGTAGGCATGTGTGCGGTCTTCTGGGAGAGAGACCCCGTCAAAAAGTTGAAGAGCATATCGATTCTTCACCGCATACATCGCAAACGACGCGATGTATGCGCCACCCGGCCGCTCCGTCGATATGCTGGGAAACTAAGAGGTTCTTACACCCCTCCGGGGCTCCCATCCTTTCCGACGCTTACCCCGCCCTCGCCCCGCAAAAACAAAAAGCGCGGGGCTCAGACGGGGCTACAATCTGGTAGCCCTCCGGGCCTTCCAAAGGGCGCTACAATCCACATCCTTCATCGCGCCGCTTGACGCTTTATCGCACACATCGCAAAGAACGCGATGTATGCGCCACCCGGCCGATCCGTCGATATGCTGGGAAACCAAGAGATTCTTACACCCCTCCGGGGCTCCCATCCTTTCCGACGCTCACCCCGCCCTCGCCCCGCAAAAAGAAGAAGCGCGGGGCTCAGACGGGGCTACAATCTGGTAGCCCTCCGGGCCTTCCAAAGGGCGCTACAATCCACATTCTTCATCGCGCCGCTTGACGCTTTATCGAATACATCGCAAACGACGCGATGTATGCGCCACCCGGCCGCTCCGTCCTTTTTTCATTGGATGGTTTTCGATTCCGGCTTCGGGGGGGAGATCAGGGCCACGTTCAGGTTTGTTTCCTTGACCATGACCCCGTTGAGGTAGACTTGAAGGATATAATCGCCCGCCGTTTCAAAGGTGACGTTGGCAAAGATGGTGATGTTGTCGGCGAATCCGTTGGGTTCAATCCGGAAGGGAGCCGCTTGCGCCTGCGCCACTACCTTGGAACGGTCCGGGGACAGGATCTTGACTTCCGATGTGTACTCCCCCTCCCCGGTCCAGTGGTTGATCAATGCGAATTTGAGGAGGCTGGCAGGCAACGCATAGAAGTACACATTTCTGAAAAGTCCCATCAAGCTCAGCTTGTTTCCCAACTCCACCCGAACATCGTCGCACAACAGACTGTATTCGAGATGTGCCTTCAGGGGTTGACTTGACATGATTTACTCCTCATCGTCGACCGATCACACGGTCTCAGAACCTTCCGACTGCGCGATCGGCGATTGAACTTGCGAAAGTTGATCCTGTTCCAGTCCTGAGGCGATGGCGGCGCGGACCCGTTCGATGAGTGCGTCGCGATCGTCCAGCGAATAACCGGAAACATCAATCGGGTCGTGGAAGGTCAGCTTGATGTGGCCCGGGCGGATCTTGAATTCCCCCTTCCGCATCATCTCGTAGCACCCATCCAGGGTCATGGGGACCACGGGAACCTTGGATCGAATCGCCGCGATGAACCCCCCTTTTCGGAACTCCCCCATCTCGCCGGTCCGGGTTCGGGTGCCCTCCGGATAAATCAGGAACGAGTCCCCGGCTTGCAGTTGTCGGATGGCCTGTTCGATGCTTTCTACAGCACTGGAGTGATTCTTTCGGTCGACGGGGATAAACCTCTCCACCCGACAGGCCGTTCCCAGCAGCGGCGTCCTGAAGAATTCCTTCTTGGCAATGGCCTTCACATCCCTCGGGATCGCAAGAAAAACGGCGACGGGATCCACATTGCTCTGATGGTTGGGCATGAAGATGTAATTCTGACCCTCCTGAACCTTTTCCCTCCCGTAGATTGTAAGGTCCCCGCCGGAGAGGAAAAGGGCCAATCGCGCACCGGTTCGACCCACGTTGTAAAGAAAATGGTGCGTCTTGAAGACCCAGGTAATCAGTATGGTCAGCGGCCCCGCCAGCAGGATGTAGAGGCCGACTCCCAGGACTGCGATGGTCGCGCGTATCATAATTAACTCATGGTATCAAACTTTAGACCCGGCAACAGGATCTGCAGGCAACCAGCGAACCTCAGGTGCGCGGTCGCTCCCCCGTCCGCTTTCTATCTTCCGGTCAGTATACCGTTGCGGATCGAGGCCTGAAGCGGCGTGGGATTGGGGAACTCCACGATGGCATACCGGGTCACCGTCTTCGCCGCCGTCTGGAACGAGACCTCCCGGGTCTGACCGTTGCGCACGAACTTGACCTTCAAGCGCTTCCCCGGATCCATGTTGGAGAGCAGGCTCAGGGCGGAACGCGTAACGGCACGCCAGTTGACTTCAACCAACACATCGCCGTTTTTCAGCCCCGCCTTCTCCGCGGGGCTCCCTTCGGTGACCTCATCGATCCGCGGGGATCCATCAAAATTTTGTGTCACGGTGAACCCGGAGTCTGCCACCTTTCGCGGTTGAAGGTCGAGCTTGAGGCCCGCGAGTTTCAAAAACGAGTCGTAGTCGATCTCCTCGACCCCCCGGACGTATCGAGTGAAAAAGTCGCCCCATTCCTTCCCAGTCATCCGCGCCACCGCATCGGGGATGCCTGTCCGGTCGTCAAAGAAGCGCCCTTTCTGAGCGTATTCCTCATTGAGGAAGCGCATCACATCGTCCAGCGAACGCCGGTTCTCGGTCTCCTGGCGAATGGTCAAGTCCAGAAGAAACCCGAGAATCTCACCCTTCTCATAATAGGAGATGGAATTCTCCGGGCGCCGGTAGAACGGGTATTTGTCGAACCAGGTATCGAGACTCGCCTCCTCGACACTTTGATGGAGGCGCGCCGGACGCACCTCTTCGCTTTGAATCGTGTCGGCCAGGGTGCGATAAAAGTCCTCCTTCTTGTCGACGCCCGCCCGAACCAGCGTGTAAAGGCCGTACAGACTCGTGACGCCTTCGCTGAACCAGAGCGCCCGCGTGTAATTCTCCCGGGTGTAATCGACCGGCTCAAGCGATGCCGGCCGAATCCGTTTGACATTCCACAGGTGAAAGAACTCATGCGCGCTGACGTCGGCCACGTCCTCAAGCCGACGCGACACCTCCTGTGCATTCATGTTGATGGCCGTCGAAAAGGCGTGCTCCATCCCGCCCCCTGACGACCCCTCCGGAAAATGATAGATGAAGGTGTAATGGTTCAGCGGAACATCCTGCATGATTTCGAATTCAGCCTCCACGATGCGTTTCAGGAGCGTGAGCAGCTCCTGGTCATCGAATTGGGCCGTTTCTCCATCCACAATGACGTCAAACTTCGCACCCTTGGATTCGAATTGCAGCCAGCGGAAAGTCCCCGCCTCCACCGGGGAATCCACCAGATGATCGTAATTGCGCGCGTTGAAGGCATTCTTTTCCCGGGCTGGAATCAACTCCGTGGCAATCCGCCAGGGTTCGGGAATCTGGAACTCGACCCGGATGGGGAGGCTCTTCTCCCCGACCGGATACATGAAGATATAGGCCCCATTGAAGAACCCGTGGTGGGTGTCGAGTTGGGCATCATAAGGGCTTGAGAGGTTGGCAAAGACATCATAGTCGAGCAGGACCTCGCGGGCGTTTTGGGTCGTCACCCGCCAGGTTTGCTTGTCCACCTTTTCGACCGGGAGCGGCCTCCGGTCCTGGTCGAATGCCTGCACCGCCCGGACCCGGTGAGCGAAGTCGCGAATCTGGTAAAGGGCATTCCAGGCGGGCATTTGAAAATCGATCGTCGGGGCCTTCTCCACCCCAGTCCGAATCTCAACATGAAAGAAATGTTCCTTCTGTTTCGCCATGTCGCAGGTATAAAGAACACGCGGCTCGGCGCGGAGCGGAGGGACGGCCACCTCCAAAAACAGAACTGAGAAAAACACCGTGAAACGCAACGCCGGGAGGGCTGTCCATCGTCTCACGCGTGATGCCCCCTCTTTTTCATGGCCTCCAGCAACTTTTCGTGGATGTTGTCGAAACCCCCATTTGAGAATACGACAAACACGTCTCCCGACCGGGCCAAGGGGCAACAGGTTTCCACGATGGCATCCGCATTGCGAAGAAAGCGCGCGGATTTTCCCTGGGCCTTCAGCCCTTCGACCAAACGCTCGGAAGAGAGCCTTTGCCCCAGGGGGAGCTTCTCCGGGGCATAAACATCGGCAACCACAATCTCGTCCGCCTCAGTGAAGGCACGCAAGAGCTCGGCCTCAGAAACCCTGCGCCGCATGGTCGCCGACCTTGGCTCCACCACCGCCCACAGGCGCGCCTTCGGAAACCGGGAACGGAGAGCCTTCACGGTCTGCTGAATGGCGGTGGGATGGTGGGCAAAATCGTCAATCACAGTTACCCCGCCGACAGTGCCGCGAATTTCCATCCGTCGTCGGACACTTTGAAAAGTTTTGAGAGCCTTCTGGATGATCCGGATGCCAATCCCGAATTGGGTAGCCGTCACAATAGCCCCCAGGGCGTTGCTCACGTTGAAATCACCAAATAATGGAATCCGGAAATCGGAGAAGGGTTTTCCCCCTTCGAAGACGGAAAACGAGGTCCCCTCGGAATTGATCCGGATGTCGCGCGCCCTATAACCCGTCTGCTCCGCGTCGGACGCCGTGCCTGCCTGGGTGGACGCTGTGGCGATCCCAAAAAAGATGACTTTGCAGAATGCCGCTCTCGAGAGTTCAACCACCACCGGATCGTTGACATTGGCGATCAGAAACCCATTCCGGGGAATAATGTTGATCAGGCGCCGAAAGGAGAGTTTGACGGCATCGATGCTGGGATAGATGTCGGCGTGGTCGTATTCGACGTTGTTGAGAAGGACCGCGTTGGGCAGGTAGTGAAGAAACTTTGGCCCCTTGTCGAAGAAGGCGGTGTCGTACTCATCGCCTTCAATGATGAAGTGAGACCCTCCGCCGAGCTGATAACTTTTGTGAAAATTCTGCGCAATGCCTCCGATCAGGAAATTGGGGTTGAGCCCGGCAAATTCAAAAATCCATGCAAGCATGGAGGTGGTCGTGGTCTTGCCGTGGGTCCCCGTCACGACAATCGAAGTGTGCTCCCGGATGAACAGTTCCCTGACGGCTTCGGGCAATGAGCAGTACCGGATCCCTTCATCCAGAACCCGTTCCACTTCCGGGTTTCCTCGCGACAAGGCATTCCCGATGATCACGAGGTCGGGACGAACATCCAGATTCCCGGCATCGAACCCCGCGAAGAGCTGGATTCCCAATCGTGCCAGTTCGGTGGACATCGGAGGATACACGTTCTGGTCTGAGCCCCTCACCTCAAACCCGCTTTCTTTCAGCAAACCGGCCAGCGAAGCCATGGCCGTGCCGCAAATGCCAATCAAATGTACACGGCGGATATCCTGAAGATGATTCATGGACTCATCCTGGGAGGTCCACGCCCTGCCGTTTGCAGGGCATGTCTTTACTTTGTTGTGGGCTCCTCGATCACCAATCTTGGATTCGATCGAGTATCGAGGGTGACCCGGGCCCCGATCGGCAACGTCACGAAGGGATTGCGCGTATGGCCGGAGCTGAGTCCTCTAACCACCGGTCCGTTAAAATTGCGGAAGTAGCTCTCCAGTACTTTCTGAGCGGTCCAGCGCGGATGCTTCTCGTCCGCACAGTTCAGCATGTCGCCCAGTACAACGCCGCGCACCCGGCGGAATTTGCCGGCATCTCCCAGCTGTTTGAGCATGCGATCGAGGCGATACGGGGGTTCATTGACGTCTTCAATGAACAGGATACTGTCGGCACTGTCGAACTCGTAGGGAGTACCCATTGAACTGATGAGAAGCGACAAGCATCCGCCCAACAGCTTTCCCTCGGATCGTCCCGGACGAATGACGCCTTCGTGCGTAAGCGACAGGCTCCAGGGATTTCTTTGTTTCCCTACTCCCAGGCCCATCACGGCGTTCCGGAAGGATTCAAGATCGACACCCGTTTCGCCTTTGGAAAAGTTGGTCGCCACCATCGGACCATGAAACGTGATCAGACCGGTCCGGTTATGGATGGTGTTAAGGAGGACGGTGATATCACTCGCTCCCATCACAATCTTTGCCTGCCGGCGGAGGGTCTTGAAGTCCAGATCTTCGAGCAAGTAAACTGATCCATAGCCTCCGCGCGCGCAAAAGATCGCCTTGACGGCGGGATCGCGGATCATGGCATTCAAGTCGGCCTGGCGCCCTCGATGATTGCCGGCATAGAAAGAGTCCCTTGCAAGAACGTGGGGCCCCACCTTGACGCGGAATCCCATACGGGCAAGGGTCCTTATTCCCTGGCGCAGCCCCGCCTTGTTCACAATTCCCGCAGGAGACACCACGCCTATGACATCTCCCGGCTTAAGCGCGCATGGAAGCAGGGTTTTCATAAGGAGGCCTTCGCCGGCCGGCTCTCACTGACTGAAAGAAAGATTCCCACCAGGATAATAAATCCCCCGAGAACCTTTTCAGGAGTCAAAATTTCCTTAAAGATCAAAAGGGCAAGGAGCGAGGCCCCCACCGGCTCGAGCAGCGTGCACACGGCGACGACAGCGGCTGGAAAATATCGAAGCGCCCAATTCAAGGACGTGTGCCCGATCGACTGCGGGACCAGGGCCGACAAAGCAAAAAATAGAAACGTCCGTCCCGAATAATGGACCCAATTCGGCTCTGTCAACACACCGAGGAGCACCAACAACCCGCCGGCCGCCGCGTACACCCTGAATACGTACCGGGTCAACGGGGTTACACTCCGAATCACCCGGCCGGTTAGTATGTACCCCGCCATCATGATGGCCCCCAGCAGGGCCAGTGCATCGCCCTTGAGGGTGTCGTGGCCGATCCCGATATCGGCCCGGGCCACCAGGATGCCGCCCGCAACGGCAACCAGAATTCCAATGATAGCACGCCGCGAAATCCCTTCGCGTAAAAACCACCAGGAGAACAGGGCAACAAACAGTGGATTGGCGGTGACAAGCACGACTGAGCTCGCCACCGAGGTGTATTTTAATGAGGCTATCCATGTCGTAAAATGGAGGGCCAGGAAGGTCCCGGCCAGCAGATAGTAGATTGCTTTGCTTTGACTCTGCCCCTCCCCGAGAGCCGCTGGTCTTGAGAACTGAAACGGCACTAAAACGATGGAGGCGATGAGTAGCCGGTAGGCCGCTATCACCAGAGACGGCGCCTCGCAAAGCCGGACGAAGATGGATCCAAAGCTGATCGCCACGACCCCGAGGCACAAGACAGAGGCAGTGACGGCACGCGAGGGGGAAGACATGAAATCGCACCTCGAACGGGTTCGTTGACCATCTCATCGGCCCTCCGCCCATTGCCACCCCGTCTGGAGCAGGCGGCAGAATACGGGACCCGATCCCCCGTCAAAAACATCAAGCATCAAGCTCGAGGGGACGGACTCAATGGGGCCGAGGCAACAGAGAAGATAAGCACGACCTCGACTTTCTGCAAGCTCATTCATGACGCTGCCAAGGATTTGTCCGGCCATTTCCCGTCCGGCCGGTCCCTCGAGGGATGTTCCGTTGAAAAATAACTGAAATCCAGTAAAATACTTGTTCTTCTTTGGGTGAAAGGAAACATGTTAGAACGGTGGATCACTTCTCAGGAAAGGCGACGGCTGGCGCGGGACACCAACCGCCGCGTTCTGCCCTTCGAATGGGGCCTCGAATACATCGAGGCTCGAAACGGGTCTGACGATCCCCGCCGGATTCTCGATGAGTACGTCGACTGGGCGATGCAAAACAGCGAGGAATTCTTCCATCATACTTCGACAGCCGACTACCAGTTCGATGGCCGCCAGCTTACCTATCCGAGTCAAATCCAAACACCCTATCCTGAGAATAACACGGTGTTCGCCCGCTACTACCCGTCAAAGCATTTGACATCGCGAGCGAAGATTCGTCCAGCGGTCATTGTGATGCCCCAGTGGAATGGTGACTTCGATGCCCACGTCGCCCTGGCTCAACTTTTTGCCCGGTTCGGAATTTCTGCTTTGCGGCTGAGCATGCCTTACCACGACTCGCGGAAGCCGCCGCACCTGGAGCGGTCGGATTATATGGTCAGCTCCAACATCGGCCGGACCCTCCAGGCCTCCCGGCAGGCGGTCCTGGACGTCAAACGGGCCGCCGACTGGCTACTGGGCCAGGGGTTCAACCGGATCGCCGTCATGGGAACTTCCATCGGATCGAGCGTGGCTTTCCTGACCTTTGCGCACGACCCGAGATTCGCCGCGGGGATCTTCAACCACGGGTCGAGTTATTTTGGGGACGTTGTTTGGACCGGGATCACCACGCAGCATGTGCGCCAGGGGATCGAGTCTCACCTGACTCAGGATCAGCTTCGCCGCTACTGGTCACCGATCAGCCCGTTCCCCTTCATTCGGAGGCTCAACCAGAATCCCCGAAAGATGCTCATCGTTTCGGCGGAATACGACCTTTCGTTCCTTCCGTGCTTTTCGCAGGATGTCTTCCGCGAGTACAGGTCCCATGGCATCCCCTTTGAGCTACAACTCATGCCTTGCGGACATTACACGCTCGGCACTTTTCCGTTCAGCTGGTGGGTTGCAGGTCGGATGGTCCGGTTCCTGCGGAGACATCTGCTTTCCATCCCGACCGGTTCGCGGGACCTCCCCGGCAACGCTAGGGATGCCACGCCAGGTCGACCAGAATGGGTCGATGATCGGACACCTCCTCAGGTTTAACACCATTCTCAAATTCTATGATGGTCCTTGGAGACAAGGGCTCCGAACCCTTGGCCATGTTCCCCTCCCATGGGGGACGAACCGCCGGGGAGATGTTCTTTCCCACAAACCAGTCCAGGCGCAAAGGAAGTCCTTCCTCGAAAGATTTCAAGGTCCTGAAGGCCCGGTCCCGGAGAAACCTTGGGACAAGATGAACATCTTCAAGGGAGCGAAGAAAAGTAGCAGCGGTTGGGTTATCGTCGTTGAAAGGTCCCCATTCAAACCCGGATTGACCCAGGACATCAAAAAGGGGCTCACGCCCTTGCGGCGAGAGCGTGGAAGCCAACAAGTTGCCGGGCTTCGAACTCACCAGCCGGATGAGACTCCGAAGGGTGCGCCATGCGGTTCCGCGTGAAAAAGTATTTGAATTGAAGTCGCCCCCGATCAGGATGATGGCCCTCGCTTCTTCCTTGAAGGGCTCAACCAGGGCGGCCATCTGTCGCGCCCGGCACCGCGGCGTGTTGCGAACTTCGAGATGGGTTGTGGCAGCCATCATCTTCCGCCCTCCAATTTCAAAACGGCATATCAGGGCGGCCCGGTTTCCATATCGTTTTTCAGAAAACTCAAAAGGCTCGAAACACCGGGGCAGGCGAGATGTCCGGGCCGATTGAATCGGAAACCGAGACAAGATGGCGTTTCCCTGGAGGCCGGACCTGTTTTCTCCTGGCGCCCTGAGATCCTCTCCTGCCCCCTTGGTCAGCTCTATAAAACAGGGGGCGTAGGCGAAGTTCATACCCAGTGTCCCGGCGAGTTCGCGGGCGACAAAGCGATTTCCTGAACGTGCCATCCCCAGGTCGGCTTCCTGCAGAAGAATCAGATCTGCACTGAGGAACCTCGAATCCGACCGGAAGATGTCGATCAGCTGATCGAGTTTCGTACCTTTTTCAATATTCCAGGTCAGGCATCGCAACCATGGTTTCTCGGGGGATGCCGGGAAAAATCTGTTTTCAACGTGAGCATGGTCCAGAACCTGGTCGATCCGTCTGTGGTTCTCTGAAAACCATGTCGAGGAGGTTAACGAATGCAAGGTGGGATGGGTCTTGAGGTGAGCCTGCAGGTCGGCCAGCTCCGCCGGAAACTCAGGATCATCAAGATAGTCATCTTTTGGCATTGAGCTGTTGCGGGCGCAATTAATGCTTGCCGTCCGGGACGATCTGGTGAAGATCTCCTTGAAATCACATCGGCCTTGGATTGTACTATGGATTCAGTCTAAAATGCCTCCGCCTGATATTGACACGATGCTCTCTGCAGGACCCGCTGATCGTCAGGAAACCATTCATGCCCGCACATCTTGAATGCATCACTTGCCATCAACACTATCCTATCCACCGCGCCCTCTACCAGTGCAGCCAGTGCAACGATCTCCTGGATGTCGTTTACTCTTTCGGTTCACCCGATCCGAAGAGACTCAAAGTCGACTTCCTGAATCGCAAGCTCTCGCCGACGCCGCAGGACCAGAGCGGGGTTTGGCGGTTCCGGGAGCTGCTGCCGTTCCTGGATCGCTTCGACTCCGTCATTTCGCTGCGGGAGGGCAACACCCCGCTGTGGGAAGTCCCTCGGGCCGCGAAGGAGGCCGGGCTGCAGCATCTTGCCGTGAAACATCAGGGGATGAACCCGACCGGCTCCTTCAAGGACAACGGCATGACGACGGCGGTCACGCAGGCGAAGCTGCTCGGGGCCCGGACCGTTCTCTGCGCGAGCACCGGCAACACCTCTGCCTCCATGGCGGCGTATGCCGCGCGGGCCGACATGCGGGCGGTCGTCCTGATCCCCGAGGGGCAAATCGCACGGGGCAAGCTGGCCCAGGCGATTGATTATGGGGCCACGGTCGTTCAAATCCGGGGAGATTTTGATCACGCCATGCAGCTCGTCCGGGAGCTGTCGCAGGAGGGCGCCGCCTACCTCCTGAATTCGGTCAACCCATTCCGGATTGAAGGCCAGAAGACGATCGTCATTGAGCTCATGGAGCAGCGCGGGTGGCGCCCTCCGGACCGCATCGTCCTGCCGGCCGGCAACCTGGGAAATTGCTCC
This sequence comes from Terriglobia bacterium, assembly GCA_020073085.1. Lineage (NCBI taxonomy): Bacteria > Pseudomonadati > Acidobacteriota > Terriglobia > Terriglobia bacterium. The sequence continues at coordinate 13,089 of JAIQFV010000018.1, forward strand.
GCCTTCGGAAAAGCGCTGCGCGAGCTGTTTGATTTGAAGCTGATCAACCGCCTTCCCAAATTGACGCTGGTCCAGGCGGTCGGGGCCAATCCCTTTGCCCGGATGGTCCGGTCGGGGGATACGAATCTGATTCCCATGAAGGCCGACACCCTGGCGACCGCCATTAAAATCGGCAGTCCGGTTTCCTGGAAGAAAGCTCTCCGGGCGCTGGAGTGGACCCAAGGCGATGTGGTCGAAGTGACGGAAGGCGAGATTGCTGATGCCCGTGCTCTGCTGGCCCGGGATGGCGTTGGGTGCGAGCCGGCGTCGGCCTCGACCCTCGCAGCGATCCTGAAGTTATCGCGCGAGAAGAAGTTGATGTCGAGCGAAGAAGTCGTGGGAATTCTGACGGGCCATCACCTCAAGGATCCCGAATACATTCTGGATTACCACGAGGGGAAATTGAGCCATCAAGGCGCCCTCATTCCTGCACACTATCAAAATACGCTCCAAACGGTCGCCGCTGAAACTCAAGCGCTCAAGAGACTCCTGTTCGCCCATGACAAATGACCTGATGGAAGGACCCTTTCCGCTTTCCCCGGGATTTCGTGTTGTCTTTGGGGTCTTGATGGCCGCAGCCCTCCTGCTGGTCTGGATTCCAAAATTTCTTCCGCTGACCGATTATCCCGAGCACCTCCTGGTCATCCAGGTTCTCTCTCACTACCAGGATCCCCAGTATCAATATGCGCGGGATTACACGGTACAGCTGGGCAATGTTCCTTATGTGTCCATCTACCTGATTGGGATGTGGCTGAATCGATTCCTGCCCATCTTCACCGTGGGAAAGATTCTCCTCTCGCTTTACATTATTCTCACTCCCCTCAGCATCCTGGCCTATGTACGTTCGCTCCGGAATGTTTCACCCTGGTCTTCCCTGCTGTCTTTCGTCTTCCTGTTCAATCTCTTCTATTATCTCGGCTCGTTGAACTTTCTGATTTCGATTCCTCTTTCCTTCTTTGTTCTGGCGCTGGTTCTCACCCTTTTGAACCCGCAGGTACCTTCTGCAAACATCCCCAACCCGCCAACCTCATTCTTCGAGCAGTACTGGCGGGTCGCTGCCCTCGTGCTGGTCTCCACCGCATTGTTCTACACCCACATTGTTTCCTATGCGGCGGTCATTTTGGCGGCTGCCGGCTTGTGCCTGGCCGCATATTTACGCCGTCGGCCAGTCACGCTCACCGCCGTCGCGCTGGTTCCTTCGGTCCTGCTCGCCGGATTCTCAGTTTACAGAGCGCTGGGCGCCTCAGCGTCAGGACTTGGTGCAAGCTGGCTTCCCTTTTCTTCACGTCTCTTTGACCTGCTTCAGCCTTTCCTGATCTACCGGGACGATTACTTTCACCGGACCGTTCTCGATCGGCTGAGTCTGCCATTGGTATTTCTGGCGGCCTTATGGCTGGTCACTGGCATGTGGTCCTTTCTTAAGATAAGAAACCGCGATCGCTTGGACGCGTGGCTTATTCTCCTTTTCTTGCTTCTTGCCGCACTCGTGTTTCCGTCTCAAATCCCTTCTGCTTCCTTCGCCCATCGCTTGTCGATCCTTGTCCTTCTCAGCGTCTGCGGGATCCTTCCGAGGCAATTCGGAGAGCATCTCCTCACCAAGGTCACCCTTTTGGCTCTGACGGTTTTTGTTTTCACATTAACGGCTTGGAGGACAAGTGAGTTTAATCGCGAGATGAAACCGTTTCTCAACGCGGTGGCGCGGATGCAGCCCGATGCCCGCGTCCTGCCGCTCATCCAGAACCTCCACTCTTCCCATCTTCAAACATATTGTTTCTTACACATCACGAACTATTATCATCTTGAGAAACAGGGGGGGAACCCTTATCTCCTGTTTCGGAACATGCCCCAGATCCCCGTCCATTACCGGTTTCTGCTCCAGCTGCCGTCCGTTGGCTCTTTTGAACCTGACCTCTTCGACTGGAACACGCACCACGACCATTACCGATATTTTTTGGCCCGGGACGCGAGCGCCCGGGTCATGGGTCAGCTCCGGTCTCATTCCCGGCTGATTTATGAGTCCCAGGGGTGGGCCCTCTTCGAGGCGCAGGACTGACTTCAAGGCATGCTACCGGAGCGGCCTTTATCAACAATCGTGTTTCTTCCTGGAATCGGGGAGAATGCGGACTAGTCAGTGCATAAAACCGATAAGACCCGCTGTGGCTGGCGCGTCCCTAGGGAGCAGGTCTTCGCCGAGGTCGCACTAGGCTTTTTTGAAGAACCTTCCCACCGCAGCACTGAACGACTTTTTTTCTTCCGGCTTGCCCATCGCCGAGTTCACGAGATTTTCGGTCCGGAGCGGATTGGCGGCCGGGAGTGTTCGAAGCTTGAATTTCGTCTCCTTGAGCGCCGTGAGTGTACTGAGACAGTAGAGGCAATCCGCGGCATGACCTTCCGCCTTTTCCTTCTCAGCCCAGAGGGCCTGTCCGTCAATGATTTTGTTGAACAGCCTGACCGGGACACAGTCTTCGGTTTTTTCGTTATCAATTTCAACAAGGAGATTCGGAGGGATAGAAAGAATTCGTTCCTCTGAGGAAAGTGGCAATGTCATCTCGGCCCCACGCTCGAGGGCTTTCACCAGAACGGGTTCTGCCGCCTCGGGCCGCATCGACAGGATTTGGACCACCTCTTTGAGGGGGATCTGACACATACGAAACCAGACGAGTTGCTGATGCAGCAGCGGGAATCCCTTGAGGAGTTCTGCCAACTGGTCACGAGTGAGCGGCGGCGACGTCGGACCATCCACATACACAGCCCGGCCCCGGCACAATCTCAAGGTGTACACCCGCCACTCGCGAAGGAACTCGCGCTCCCACGTGCCCTGGAAGGTTTTCAGAAGGCCATCCGGCTCGACGATTGAGGATTTCAGCAGCTCGACGAGGATCTGATCGCGATGGGGACGCAAGACCCGGAAGTAGTGATCGATCCAGAACTCGGCCAGGGACAAGTAGCTTTGGACCAGTTGTCGGCAGGCGCCGCGATTCCCCTCGCGACAGCCTTCGAGCATCTCGAGAAATGTAGATCCTTGCCGGAGCATAATGACGAGAGAATCGCTCTCCTCGGAACGCTGGAATTTTTTTCGTAAGAACGCTATTGTAATGAGCTCTCATTTAATTGCAAGATGAAACCGTCGATTGAGGATAACAATTTTTAGTGACTCCGTTCGCCCCTACAATTTATGATCCTCAAGACAGGGAGCCCAAATGAGAATCGCGGTGATGGGAACAGGTGGTGTCGGCGGATACTTTGGAGGGAGGCTCGCCCGGGCCGGTGAAGAAGTCTGTTTTATCGCCCGGGGAGAGCACCTGAAGACGATGCTCGACCAAGGGCTGCGAATCGCCAGCGTAACCGGGGATTTCGAGATTCCGATCAAACCGACCCCGCTGCCCGTCGGTCGAGAAGGGGGTCCGTCTGAGCCCTCAGGCACACCGGTTGCCTTTGCCACTGACGACCCTCGAACAGTCGGGCCGGTGGATTTAGTGATCTTCTGTGTCAAGACTTACGACACGGAGGCCGGGTCGAAGGCTGTCTTCCCTCTTGTCGGCCCCACGACCCTGCTCCTGTCCCTGCAGAATGGCGTGGATTCCGCCGATAAACTCGGACGCGACCACGGACGCAACCATGTCCTGGGCGGAGCCACTTACATTTACACCGCCCTGACCCGGCCGGGCGTCATCACCCACTCCGGTGGACCCGGAAAAATAATCTGGGGGGAATTGGATGGCAGCGTCTCGGAACGAATCTCCCGGATCAAGGAATCTTTTGACCGGGCCGGAATCACCCATGAGATATCACAGGATATCCGGCGGGCGCTTTGGGAGAAGTTTGCCATGATCTGCGCCAATGGGGGGATGAGCGCCCTGACTCGGGCCACGCTGGGCGAGATGCTTGCCCGGGAAGAAACTCGTTCCATGATGGAGAAGGCCATGCGCGAGGTTGTCAATGTGGGGACAGGCGAGGGAATCCAGTTTGATGGGCGATTTGTTGAGAAAACGATGAAATTCCTGTCGACGCTCGAACCGAACGGACGCGCCTCGCTCTATACTGATCTCGTCAACAACCGGCGCATGGAACTCGCCTCCTTGAATGGCCGGGTCGTCCAGCTCGCCAAAAAGCACGGCATCCCCGTGCCCATGAACTTTGCCATTTATGCCGCCTTGCTTCCGCATTTGAAATGAGGAGGTACTGGAGATAGGTTCAGAGGTTGATGCCGGCCGCCCCAGTTCCGGATGATCCGGAACCAAAACTAGATTTTATAAGGAAACCAGGAAACCGGGGGATTAATCGTCGATGGAATGACCGGCGCGACTGGATCCTCAGAGCTCTTCCGATCGGCGGTTCTCAACCTCCTGTCTTCCTGGCCTCCTGATGATGCATCTCTTTGCATTGATCGGAAACAATTCCGTTGAGAGGTCACGGATGCGTATGAGAGGGTGCAGTGGGTGGGCTCATAGGGATTACCTCGAACAAATCATCCAGCACTTCGAAGGCATAGCGCAGATGGGGAATCACGATGGTTCCCCCCACGGTTAAGGCAATGTGCATCGCCTCATACAACTCCTTCCGGGAGCAACCCTCCGAAACACAACGATCGAGATGATAGAAGATGCAGTCATTGCACCGCAGGACCATGGATGCCACCAGGCCCATCATCTCCTTCGTTCTGACATCCAATGTGCCTTTCACATAAGCACGGGCATCGGCGGCGAAAAACTTGTTGAATTCCTGATACCCGGAGTTGAGGATTTTTTCATTCATGTCACTGCGGTACTTCCGGGTCTTGGACACTGAGCCTTTCATCAGACTCTCCTTTGGAGGGCGGCCTCCAGTTTGAGATCCAGGATCTTTCGGCGGCAGCACTACACCGTCGGTGAGAAATCGAATGTCGTGGAAGAGAGTGCAGGAGAGGGAACCTACCTCTTTCGGGAAGGGGTTTTCTTGCCTGGTTTCGAAGACTCATCTCCCGCGAGGCCAGGCATTGACGCGGCCACCTGGTCGAAGAGCGACTGAACATTGCTCTTCTTGGGTTTCCCCCCCTTGCCTTCCCGGAACGCATGTTCAAACGAACACGTGTTGCATCGGACCTTTCTCACTTCCCCACCGACAATCGCAACAACACCGTGATCGAGGACCAACTTGCACCGCACACAATAGTCCTCAATGGTATCTCCCAACCTCAGTTCGCGGTCAAACACCATACACCCCCTGGAAGTGCATTAACACCGAAGTGCCCTCCAATCCTCACTCACCCACCGGCGGCAATTATCACGGGGAGGCTTCCGTCAATTGCAGTGACTGATTCAGGGCGGGATCGCGCCGCACCCGCCAGATCTTGGCATCAAGATAGTAATGGGTGAAGGCATACCCCCAGAAGAACGCGGCGAGGATCGATTGTGCCGTCATGTAATTGTTGGTTGTCCCCACGAAGGAGCGGGGCAGCTGGTAGATAAAATTAAACAGCAGCCCGAAGAGGGCATACCGGAGAAAGGTCTTGTTAGCGAACACGGCATATCCGAAGCGACCTTCCGCCTCCGGCTTCCGGTACTTGTTCGAGTTATGAAACCATACCAGCCGGTGATACTGGATGTTATGGGGCAGCGTGAGCAACGGAACCAGGGCCAGGGGCGTGATATTCGCCCGGACGACAGATGAAATCACAATCCAGTGGAGTGGAATACATGCGGCCAGGAGCAGATATTTGGGGAGGTTGATGGGAACCCGGCCGACCAGCCGGCGGACCTGTCGCGTGACCCACAGAAAGATCACTCCCAGCATGGCCAGGAAAAGAATCCGCAGGATGGCAGCTTCCACCCTCCCGCCCAAACTCAAGGGAAGGTAGTCGTGAGCCGGCCCGTAACTGATGATCATCCATACGAATGGGTACCCGAGCAGGAACACAAGGAACAGGCGATCCAGGACATTGTCGAACAGATCCAGGTCGCTGTTCTTCTTCTTGTAAAGCACCATGAAGCCGTAATGCTGTTTGACCAGGTGGTAGTAGGCCCAGATGTTGGCGAAGAAAAAGAAGGATTTTGCGAAGACGTCGCGGTGGGACCACTGCGTTGAGAGGACCAGGGCCGGACCGAGCACAAACCAGAAGGCACAGCCGTAAAGGAGCCGGGCGCGTTGCCGTCTCTCCTCGGTGTCCAGGTAGGTTCTAGAAAATGTCGCCCACACATGGGGGCCATCAAAAACGATGGCCCAGACGAAAACGAGCACAAGCAGCGGAACACCCCACACCCGGTTCAGGGCCAGCAGCGCGTATCCCGAGACCACACTTCCGATAAAGTAAACCAGGTCGTCGTTCGCACTGATGATCCATCCCGCCTGGAACAGGCGGGCCGGTGCTCTCAACGTCGTCGCCTCACTCGACATTCCACGGGCCTCCAAGCAGCGGCTGAACAGCCAAGTGTTGAGTCGGGGGATCCCCGCAGGATTTAGTCCGCCCGGGCGTGCGGGATAGTTCCGTAAATCAGGTCCCCCACCACTGGAACGCCCTCTCTTCTCCTCCACCGCAGGAAGGAGCCGATGTGGCACCTCCAGCGGCTGAGTGGATACGGCGGCGAGAGCGTATGGTGGGATCTTGTATTGGTCGAGCCCCGTCCTTGGATTCGCTCGAGCCTTCAATGGGTCCGCCCCTCAACTGTCCCCCCCATTTCATTGGGAGGATCGGGGGTTCTCCGATGACAATTTGACGTCCTTGGGAATACTCAAATATCCGGTGACACTGGCCTTGTTCACCTGGTAAATCACGATCTCGTAGCGCAAGCGGTCCTTTCCCACAAGGAACTGGACCGGTTCGTCGATTGTCTTATCCTTCTTTTCCAGGGAGTTGTCATCGACTGAAACCATCAGGGAAAATTTCTTTTTCTTTTGATCCAGCTTGGTCAATCGAAGTGCGATGTCCCCCACCTTCTTGAAGCCCTGTTTCTTGTCGAGTTCAAACTCGACGTAGTTCCGTTCTCCCTTGCGGCGGAGGTCGCCCAACTCGGACGAGTTGTGGGCGATCTGGGAACTCAATGTGTCCCGCACATCCAGCAATTCACGACGAGCCGCCTCCAAATCCTTCTTGGTTTTTTCGACGTCGGTCTTGACATTCGTCACTTCCCCGCTCACGGCGCCGATCTTCGAACTTGTTTCCTCTTTCAGCTGGCTGACTTGCGCAGTCTCCGCCTTCTTGGAAAGCTGTGCTTTAAGTTCCTGCGAGGACCTCTGCTGCTCGCGAGCCAGTTGCTCCGCCTGGGCGCGTGCCGCGTCGAGTTCACGCTGCGTGATTCCCAGCTTTTCCTTGACTACGCTGAAGTCGGCGCTGAGATTCAGAATCCGCCGGTCAGAGGACTCCATACCCTTCGTGAGTGAAGCGATATCATCATTACTCTTATTCAGCGCCTTCTTGGTCCCGTTCAGGTCAAACGCGATATAAGCAAGCAGCAGCAACGAGACGACCGCAACGACCAGACCGATGACGCCAAGCGAGCCCGAAGAGCCCGACGGGGGCTTGGCGGGCGGAGCGCCCGGAGGAGAAGGCGGCCGTTGCCCACTGTCCATGGGCTTTCCATCCAATAGGGTATTCATGCGATTGTCCTTTCAATTGTCGATACGCGGTTCGAATCCTACCTGTCAACTTTCGGTTTTCACACAGGAATGAGAGGCTTAAATTATATCGTGGAATCAGATGGGAGGCAATCAAGTGTTGCGCGGGCAAAACTACTTCGCCCTATCCCCTCCCGGAGACTGTTGGTCGAGCCATTCCTTCAACGCTTTCTTCCCATTGTTGATATAGCCCTTTTTCAGCGAGGCATGGGCAGGAATCACGATCTCGAAGGGGTAGGTCAAGAGTTTTCGGGAGCTTTCAAGCTGTCGCTCCCAATTCCAGGTCCATTCGAAGCGTACCGGACGGACCAGCCCATGGTCATTCCCCAGGAGGTGATCCCCGCAAAAAAGAATCCCCCCCTCAACGTTGAGCAGGAGGCAGGACGTCCCGGGACTGTGCCCCGGCGTGTGGATCAGGGTGACTTCCTGGTCGAATTGAAAATCGTCTTCGAAGGAGATGTCCACATCGCACTCCACATGGTCACGCTCGCTCTCGTGCATGATAATGCGTGCGTCAAAGTGTTTCTTAAATTTGCAGGCGTCACCGATGTCATCCCGATGCGTCAAGAAAATATACCGGACGCCCCCAAAGAACTCCAACTCGGTCAGCATTCGAGGAACAAACTCCGGGACTTCGACAAGGATATTCCCCCGTTCGGACAGGATGAAGTACGCACTTGCTTCGTAGGTCTTGGGGCTGGAGAATTCACACGAATACACGCGTGGGAGTATTTCTCTCATGGCTGGCTAAAAGTTTTCCAAAATGGCGCTGACCAGGGTTTGGGCGAATTGCCGGGAGAGGCGATCCAGCGCAGCGCTGTCCTCCTGAAAGAACTGTGAGGGATCGCGGCTGATTTCGTACTCTTCACGGAAAGAAAAGTTCTTGTTCTGATAGTAGGTCGTCTTCTTTTGGGGATCCGCCATGGTCACAGAGATCCCAACGCTGACCAGGAAAGTGGTAGCCCGTCCCGACGGATCGAAGATCACCGGAGTGGCGCCCACACTCAAGACGCGCCCTGAAATCACGGCATCGGCACCCTCCTCCGAGGAGACGACCCTGTACTGGGTCCGAGCAATGAACTCCTCAATCAACGCGTGCGTCAGCCTTTGTTCCACCTTGAAATAGGTCGTGTTGTTGGAAAAGGTCGGAATGGCAATGGTTCGAATGTTCGGGGGAAGCTTGGTTGCCTTCCCGGCCTGATGATAGCCGCATCCTCCCGAAAAGCCGGCCAATAGAACAAGGGACAGCAAACTGGCAAAGACTGCCCGCCCCCGGCGTTGAGAGTTATAACAAAATGGAGTGTGCGGAAATTCCATGTCGGTACAATGCTCCCCTACCCTCTTGCTGCCAGCCCGAGAAGATCCCCTCCGGCTCCCCGCGTTGCACCCTTCAAGATCAACCCCAGCGCCCGGTTCTCCCTGGGGACCATAGGGAGGCTGGAGCGTCGGTTCATTTCACGACGATATTGACGAGACGTTTGGGCACCACAATGAACTTCACGACGCTCTTGTCCCCCACCCAGGACTTCACCTTGGTGTCCCCGAGCGCGCGCTCCCTCATCTCTTCTTCCGAGACGTCAGCCGACACCCGGATGCGGCCCCGCAGCTTTCCATTGATTTGGATGGGAATTTCAATCTCCTCCTCGGCGGCCAGCGATTCAATGTACTCGGGCCAGGCCTCTCGGGTCAGCCGCCCGGAGTGTCCGCTCAATTCCCACATCTCTTCAGCGATGTGCGGGGCAAACACGGAGATCATCCGGATGAGCGTCTCACAACTCTCTTTGAGAATGGCCCGGCTTCCCGGATTCTCAAGCTCCTGGGCATCCAGGTCCGACATTTCATTGTAGAGCTCCATCATTGCCGCGATGGACACATTGAAGTGGAGGCGCTGTTCCAGATCGTCGGTCACGCGCTTAATCGTCTGATGCATCTTTCGGCGCAGCGATTTCGCGGAAGACGTGAGCGGGTCCTCTCCGGGGGGCCCAGGAAATTCCTTCATCCAGCCCATATTCTGTGTTACCAGGCGGAAGACTTTCTGCAGGAATTTGAACATCCCGGCCACGGCCTCGTCCTCCCAATCCAGTTCCTTTTCAGGGGGGGCTTTGAAGAGGATGAACATGCGGGCTGTATCGGCGCCAAAGTCTGAGACGATATCGTCGGGGTCGACGATGTTCCCCTTCGACTTGGACATGACGGCCCCGTCCTTCAAGACCATGCCCAGATGAAACAGATTCGCGATGGGTTCATCCAACCCCACCACATTCAGATCGCGCATCATTTTCGTCCAGAAACGCGAATAAATCAGGTGCAGGATGGCATGTTCAATGCCGCCGATATAGAGATCGATGGGAAACCAGTAATCGATCGACTTCGTCTCGAAGGGCCGGCCCGAGTTGCGGGGGTCACAATACCGGAAGAAATACCACGACGAATCAATAAACGTATCCATCGTGTCGCTGTCGCGCCGTGCCGCGCCGGCACACCGGGGGCATTTGACGTTGATAAACTCCGTGACGGTGGCCAGAGGCGACCCTCCGGTTCCGGTAAACCTCTCCACTTTGGGGAGGACCACCGGCAGATCCTTCTCAGACACAGGGACGACCCCGCAGCGCTCGCAGTGGATCATCGGGATCGGGGTCCCCCAATAACGTTGTCGAGAAATACCCCAGTCCTTGATGCGGAACTGGACGGCTGATTTTCCGAATCCCCCGCGCTCGGCCTTGGCCGTCATCGTCGCGCGCGCGGCAGACGAGGCCTGTCCGGAAAACTCACCCGATTCCACAACGATGCCGTCTTCAACGAACGCCTCACGCATCCCCTCCAAGGTCAGGGAGCGTTCCCGGTCTTGGATGACCAGCCGAAGAGGAAGATTGTATTTCAAGGCAAACTCAAAATCGCGCTGATCATGGGCCGGGACCGACATCACCGCTCCCGTGCCATACTCCATGACCACGAAATTTCCGATCCAGATGGGCATTCGCTCCCCGGAGAAGGGATTAAGAGCATACCGGCCCGTGAAGACGCCCTCCTTTTCCTGCTGTGCTGACGCCCGCTCGGTTTTGTCTTCCTGCCTGGTTTTCTCGCGGAACTCCGTCACCGGTCTCTCCTGGGGCTGGCCGGAGACAAGTTCATTGACCATTGGGTGTTCGGGGGCCAGCACCATGTAAGTCGCCCCAAAAATCGTATCGATTCTCGTAGTAAACACGGAAATCCGATGGGAGCTGTTCTCCACAGGAAAATCGATGTTCGCACCCTCGGACTTGCCGATCCAATTTCTTTGCATCAACAGGGTGCGGTCGGGAAAACCGGTCAATTTATCGAGGTACGCATTCAGCTCGTCGGCGTAATCGGTAATCTTCAGGAACCATTGCTCGAGGTCGCGGGATTCGACCAGCGTGTCCTCATGGCGCCAACACCAGCCGCCCACCACCTGTTCGTTCGCCAGGGTGGTTTCGCACTTCGGACACCAGTTCAAGGTGCTCTTCCTCCGGTAGGCCAATCCCCGTTCGAACATCTTGATAAAAAACCATTGATTCCAGCGGTAATAGTCCACATCGCAGGTCGCAAATTCACGCGACCAGTCCAGGCTGAAGCCCAGCTTCAGCAGCTGCCGCTTCATGTTGGCAATGCACTGGCGCGTCCAAACCTCCGGATGCGTGTTGTGTTTAATGGCGGCATTTTCCGCGGGCAGACCAAAAGCATCCCAGCCCACGGGATGAAGCACATTGAATCCACGCATCCGCCGGTATCGAGCGACGGCGTCCACGAGCGCGTAATTGCGCACATGCCCCATGTGGATATTTCCGGAGGGATACACAAACATTTCGAGGGTATAGAACTTCGGCTTTGTGGATTTCGGGTCGACCTCAAAATCACGACCTTCAATCCAGGCCTTCTGCCATTTGGGTTCAATTTGATGAGGATCGTATCTAATCTCAGCCATGAGACCTGTCTTTAGAAAATCGTATTCTTCTGAATCATCCAGCTCCTAGGGGGCGAACTCTACGGGCGCCCGCCCTGGGCCCCGCCATCATGCTCCGCATGACCGCCAGATTGCGGAGATCATCCCCCGGCTTGTCGATCGGTGTTTCGAGAATGAAGGGAAGGTGCCGAAACGCCGGATGATGGACCAGGCGTTTGAACGCTTCCCGCCCGATCTTCCCACGTCCAATATGCTCGTGCCGGTCAACCCGTCCACCCAGGGGTACTTTGGAATCGTTGGTGTGGATGACCTTGATCCCCTCCAGGCCCACCGTTTTCTCCAGGTACCTGACTGTTTCTTCCAGTCCTTTTTTGCCTGCAATATCATAACCGGCCGCAAACGTATGCTGCGTGTCGAGGCAGCAGCCCATTCGGAGATTCTTCCCCCGCGCAGCCCGGACAATGTCAGCCACCTCAGCAAAATCCGAACCCAGGGCTGAACCCATTCCTGCTGTGTTCTCCACCAGGATGGTCACGCGATCCAGCCGCAGTCCCTTCGCCGCTTCCTCCAACCCGGCGACGGTCCTCTCGATTCCCTTCTCACGTCCTAATGACCGGGGATTGCCCGGATGAAAAACCACGTAGTCGGCGCCGAGCATGACCGCACGCGTGAGTTCGTCGCGAAAAACATGGACCGATTTTTTCCAGATCTCTTCGTTCTCCGCCGCGAGATTGACCAGGTAGCAATCATGGATGACGACGGGATACAGCTTCGTCTGCACCCGCTCGTCGACAAAGGCCCTGGCTTCGGGCTCTGCCAAGGCGGGAGCAGACCAGCCCCTCGGGTTGCGTGAAAACATCTGGAAACAATCGCAACCCAGCTCTTCCGCGCTGAGGACCGCATTCCTGAGAGACCCGCTGATCGATGTATGAATGCCCAATATGCCCATATTTAAAGCGCAGAATAAGCGGTTGAGTGTAACAAAGGGGTGGGGGGGCGTCAAGATAACGGCCCAACTTGTCGGCGGAAAGGTTGATTTTTTGGCTTCCATCGAATAGTATTACAAAAGGATCGAAGTCTGCATCCACCAATGAGCAGATACCACGCGGGTGAAGGGATAGTTCCCAAGGTTATGAGTAAGCCCCCTGAGACGGCCTCTTCCACGACCGAAGAAGCCAGGAAGCGTTGGGAAGAGACGACGCTGAAGAATTCACTCCAGAGGCTCCCCGAAGAGAATGGCCCATACACGACGGTGTCCATGCGACCGGTGGAGCGGCTCTACACGCCAGCCGAGCTTCCTGATTTTGATTTCGAGCGGGACCTCAGCTTCCCGGGCGAGCCGCCCTTTACGCGGGGCATTCATGCCACGGGATACAGGGGAAAGCCCTGGACGATGCGGCAGTTTGCGGGATTCGGTACTCCCGAGCAAACCAACGAACGCTTTAAGTATCTTCTGGCCCACGGGCAGACCGGCCTGTCGGTGGCCTTCGACCTGCCGACGCTGATGGGCTACGATGCCGACCATCCGGTCAGCACGGGGGAAGTCGGCAAGTGCGGCGTCTCCATCTCGTCTCTGGCGGACATGGAAACCCTTTTTGCAGGGATTCCCCTCGCCGAGGTCACCACCTCGATGACCATCAACGCGCCGGCCCACGTCATCTTCGCGATGTATCTTGCGGTCGCCCGGAAGCAGGGCGCGGACTGGAAGCTGATCTCCGGCACCATTCAAAACGATATTCTCAAGGAATACATCGCCCAGAAGGAATGGATTTATCCCCCGCGACCTTCCATGCGCCTCATCACGGATGGTTTCCTGTTTTGTGCGAAGGATGTGCCTCGATGGAACTCCATCTCCATCTCCGGCTATCATATCCGGGAAGCGGGAGCAACCGCGGCCCAGGAGCTGGCATTCACCTTGCGGGACGGCATTGAATACGTTCAGGCGGGGATAGACGCCGGCATGGATGTCGACGAATTTGCCCCCCGTCTTTCTTTCTTCTTTAATGCCCACAACGACTTCTTTGAAGAAATCGCGAAGTACCGCGCGGCCCGCAAGGTGTGGTACCACACGATGAAGGAGCGGTTCGGAGCGAAAGATCCGCGGTCGTTGCTCCTGCGGACTCATGCCCAGACCGCCGGCGTGAGCCTGACGGCACAACAGCCTTACAATAATGTGGTTCGAGTGGCGATCCAGGCATTGGCGGCCGTTCTGGGCGGAACCCAATCCTTGCACACCAACTCCCTCGATGAGACCCTGGCCCTCCCTTCTGAACAGGCGGTCACCATCGCGCTTCGCACCCAACAGATCATCGCCCATGAGTCGGGGGTGGCCAACACGATCGATCCCCTGGGCGGCTCCTACTATATAGAACGGCTGACGCTCGACCTGGAAAAAGAATGCCAGGATTACTTTGAGAAGATCGATGCCATGGGGGGGATGATCGCCGCGATTGAACTCGGCTTCCCGCAGCGTGAAATCCAGGAAAGCGCCTACCAGTTCCAGAAGGCGGTCGAGCGCAAAGAAAAAATCATCGTGGGGGTAAATGATTTCTTTGCCGAGAACGACCCGCCCATTGATGTCCTGTACATCGATCATACCGTGGGGGACCGCCAGAGGGAAAAACTGGATCAATTGCGCAAAAACCGCGATAATGCGGCGGTCTCAAGGGCTCTTCATTCGTTGCATCAAGCTGCTGAGGGCGACAGCAATCTAATGCCCCATCTCATCGAATGTGTCGAGGCCTACGCCACGGTGGGTGAGATTTGCGATGAGATGAAATTGGTTTTTGGCGTCTATGCGGAGCCGGTGTTTTAGAGGAAAAGAGTTTCATGGACGGATTTCCTCTGATTGGTCTGGCAGGAAGGGCTTTTTAGGGTAGCGACGGTAGCTTGAGAAGGTTTGTTCGTTCCAAGAACCGGGGTGTTCTTCCGGGAGATCCCGGGTTACACATCAAAATTCAAGGATTCGGGAGGGGGCTCGACCATGATTAGAAGATGGGGATTGACTTTCTTTCTTCTGATGTTTTTTGCATCGATCGCAACCAGTCTTGGGGCGCCTGCGGACGCCGTGACCAAGCGCCGTGTTGCGATCATGAATTTCGACTTTGGAACGGTTCAACGCTGGTGGTCTGGCGATTGGGATGTCGGCAAGGGCATTTCAGATATGCTGGTCACCAAGCTGGTCAAGGACGGAACCTATTCTGTTGTCGAGCGGAAGATGCTTGATCAGATCCTGGCAGAACAGAACTTTTCGAACAGTGACCGCGCCAATCCGATGACGGCTGCCAAGATCGGGAAGATTCTGGGGGTCAATGCGATTATTGTCGGCAGCATCACCCAGTTCGGGTTTGACGACAAGAACTTTAAGGTGGGGGGCGGTGGTGGCAGCTGGGGCGGATTCGGCCTCGGGGGGATCGGCAAGAAGAGCATGAAGGCCATGGTGGCCATTGACGCCCGAATGGTAGACACCACTACCGCCGAAATCCTCGGCGTCGCCCAAGGGAAGGGCGAATCCAAGCGGGGTGGTTTCTCGGTGGGAGGCGCCGGCGGCGGTGGAGGCGGCTGGGGCGCGGGCGGCCTGGACATGGGCAGCAGCAATTTCCAGGAAAGTATCCTGGGTGAAGCGACGCGCGCGGCCGTGGACCAGGTGGCGGGAGAGATCATCAGCAATGCTGAAAAGATTGTGGCGACCAAGATTGAAATCAATGGCATCGTGGCCGATGTGGATGGACAGAACGCTATTTTGAACGTCGGCAAAGATCAGGGGGTCAAAATGGGGGACACGTACAAGCTCGAACGTGTCACTCGCACGGTCAAGGACCCGGCCACCGGCAAGGTTCTGAAACAGGTCACCAGCCTGATCGGAACCATCAAGATCATTGAAGTGGACGCCAGCTCGGCCACCGGAGTCGTGACCGGAGGCCCCGCCAAGGTTGGCGACGTCGTGAAGAGCGTCACTTCCAATTGACATTGGACACAAGCAGTTCTCTGGGCTGCAGCCGGAGTCGCGGTCTGCCCGGGGGAACTGCTTTGGTGGCCAAGGAGATCCCCGAAGGTTGGACAGGTCGCCTGACAGGTCCAACCTTTTCTCTTGTTTCGACACAGATCCGCCGTGCTGACGTGATAAGTTTCCACGAACATTGACGAGGGCAATCATGGTAGTGAAGGATCGCAAGATTCGCGTCCTGATCGCAAAACCCGGACTCGATGGCCACGACCGGGGTGCAAAGATTGTGGCCCGGGCATTGCGAGACGCCGGGATGGAAGTCATCTATACCGGCCTCCGTCAGACGCCCGAGCAGATCGTCAATGCGGCCCTCCAGGAAGATGTGGATGCCATCGGGCTGTCCATTCTGTCCGGTGCGCACAATACGATTGTGCCTCGGGTCATGGAACTGTTGAAGGCCAACAAGCTCGACGATGTCCTCGTGGTGTTGGGGGGAATAATTCCGGAACAGGATGTGGGGGAAATGAAGTCGCTGGGAGTCGCGGCTGTCTTCTTTCCGGGCACTTCCACCGAAGAGACGATTAAGTTCATCCAGGAGAACGTCAAAGCCCGGCAACTGTAGATTTCTCACTGACACTGCCGTCAGCAATGGAATCTCATGAGGAGATGCTGGACCCCTCGCGGTAGGGGCGCATAGCTATACGCCTCTACTTTGAATCGTACGAGCGTTTGTATGGCACGGCGGTCGGGCGCCTCGACGACGTCGGTTCGGGGGCCCTTGATGTTTCTTCCCAATCCCGTTCGATTTGCCCCGACGGTGGATTGCGGGATCCTCAGAAAAAGGTGTGGGCCTTGCCCGCACGAAATCATCCCGGGGCTGGGTCAAGGCGAAGCCAATTTGTTACAATCCTGAGGTGATTTTGATCCCGAAAAAGGTCCTCCGGTCGCTCTTTCTTGTCGCCGTTCTCTTCTTTGCCGTCAGTCCCGCCTTTCTATCCTTCGCCCAGGAAAGCACCCTCGGTTCAAAAGAAAAATCCGAAGTCCTCGCCCAGGCAGACTCTATTTTGGATGAACTCCGGACGATGCGAGGACAATCCCCTCCACGGCCCGTCCACAAAGAGTTCAAATCGAAGGAGCAATTGCGCGACCTGTTGGTTCGGTACAGTCAGGAGGAAAAGAACCAGAAGGCCCTCGAAGCGGAACGGAAAACGATGTTGAAGTTCGGGCTCCTCCCCCCGGGTTTCCCTTACGTCAAATTCGCACTCGACCTGCTGACGGAGCAGGTCGCCGGATTCTACGACTTCCGAAGCCACGAGTTGAATCTGCTCGATAGTACCCCGATGGATCTGCAAGTCCCCGTGCTCGCCCACGAACTGACCCACGCGCTTCAGGATCAAAGCTTCAATTTGAAAAAATTCAGCGAGCCCGTCCCGGAAAACGATGATCTGACCGAGGCTCATCAAGCCCTGGTGGAGGGGGAGGCGACCGCGATGATGCTCGACTTCCTTCTGAAGCCCATGGGGAGAAGCCTGAACACGCTGGGATTCGATTTCCGGGAGATGATCGATCAAACCATTCAGATGTCCACCGCCAACACAAAGGTATTTCAAAAGGCGCCCCGCGCTCTTCAGACCACCCTGACCTCACCCTATCTTTACGGGACGAGTTTCTTTCAGTACTTCCGCCGCCATAACGACTGGTCACGAGCCGGGGCATTTTATCGAGATCCACCCTCCTCGATGGAACAGGTGATGCACCCCGAGAAATACTTCGACCGGCGGGACGATCCCATCCTGGTGACTTTCCCGACTCCCAAATCGGAGTTTCTCAAACACTGGAAGCTCGTGGATTCCAACGTTCTGGGAGAACTGGGCATGTTGATCGTCCTCCAACAGTTCCTGAACGATGACAACGCCCGCATTGCCAGTGAAGGGTGGGGCGGGGACCGATATCAGGTTTATGAGGATGAAGCGGGCCGACTCCTCCTGCTGCTTTTTACAACTTGGGACACCCAGGAGGACACCATTCAGTTCTTCAACAGTTATCGAGTCCTGATGGACCAAAAGTACAAACGGCTCAAGGTGGTGGCGGCCGAAGAGCGCAAGCTCTTTCGATGGGATTCGGAGGCCGAGCAGGTGGGACTGGAGATCCGTGACCATGATGTCATCGTGATCGAAGGAGCGCCCGCCTCCGAGTTTGAATCTCTGCGAACGTTTCTGTGGCAATCCAAACGCACTCGAACCGAGTCACCGCAAGTTGTCGACAACTCCCGATGACCTCAGACCCAAGAAGGAAGATTGTCACGGTATTCGGCAGCCGGTATCCCCGATCCGAAGACCCGGAGTACGATGCTGCCCGCCGCCTCGGAAGGCTCCTCGCTGAACAGGGCTACACGATCTGCACCGGAGGATATACCGGCATCATGGAAGCCTCTTCCAGGGGGGCGCGCGAGGCACAAGGACATACCATCGGAGTCACGGTGGAATCCTTCCGTGGGGCGGTGAATTCGTTCGTGGTGGAGGAAATTCGAACCAAAAACTTGTTTTCCCGGCTCGAAAAACTCATGGCCCTGGGTCAGGCCTACGTGGTGTTTCGTGGGGGGATGGGCACCCTCGCCGAGCTCAGCCTCGCCTGGAATCTGGTCCAGATGGGTCAAATTCCCTCATCTCGCCCCATCTTTCTGGTCGGGACATTCTGGAACCGCTTTCTCGAGGAGTGGAAGCGCTCCACCGACACCGCGCCTCAGGACTATGCCTTGTTGACCGTGGTCACAAGGCCTGAGGAGATTGCTGCGGTGCTGGGGATGCAGAAGAGCGTTTGAACAACTCGATCCGTCTGTCGGTGGGCTGTCCGGTCGGTTCACGAAAACCCATCGCTCCTTACTCGTTCTTCTTCAGAAAACCAGCAACCCCCTTCCTGCAATCTTCAGTCATCCGTGCCAGGGTATTCACATCGACCCCGACCCGCAGGGCTTGTTCCCAGGGCATCCCGTCCGTGGAATAGAGAAGCGACTTCGTCAGCGCCACGGCAGAGGCGCTGAGGCGGGTCAAGGTGGATAGATACTCCCCTGCTTCCCTCTCCAATCTGTCGTCATCGAATACCTTGTTGATCAAGCCGATGCGTTCTGCCTCAACGGCGGTGATGGGTTCAGCAAGCACCAGCAACTCAAATGCCCGCTTCTCGCCCAGGGCACGGCGAGCGAGGGCGGAAACAATGGCGGGAACGAACCCGACTTTGGTTTCCGTGTAAGCAAACTGGGCACTCCTTGCCGCCAGGATAAGGTCGCATGCAGTGGCCAGGCCACAGCCCCCGGCAAGCGCCCTGCCCTGAACCACCGCCACAATGGGTTTGGGTATTTTTCGCATGAGAACGATCAGCTCCATCAGCGATTGGGCATCCTCGATGTTCTCCATTACGTCGAGCTGCTGAATCTTCTGGAGGACGCTTAAGTCCATGCCGGCACAAAAATCCCTCCCTGCCCCACTCAACCCGATGGCCTTCACAACCTTATTTGACCCGGCATCGCGGAAGGACTTTTTCAACTCTTCGATGAGTTCGAAATCGAGTGCGTTCCGTTTCTCCGGTCGATTCAGGGTAATGCACGCAATGGAATTCTCAATTTTAAAAATCAGCTTGTTAGAACTCACGGTGGTAGACCCTCGGTTTTGACGTGCATTCAATGGTAGAACAACTCAGATCGCTTCAAAGTGGACCATTGGCTTACCAGGAGAACTTCAGAAACCCCCGATTGACCTGGATTCCGAAGTTACCCTGCGCCCTTATGTCTTATTCGTTCGTCCGGCGAGCAATGGAAACAAATTTGCCATCGAACGAATAAGCCATGTCGCCCGCCGAGGCAGGCTAGTGGGTTGAAGGAGTGCGCGGTTCCTGGGGCTCACGCCCCAGGCTATTCACCGCCGGCGGACCGCTGCGCGGCTTGAGTATGGAATCAAATTCGAACCCAGGAATTAATCATCCTCTCCTGCGTCCTTTGATCCCTACGCGTTTCTCACGGAAGAGTCCCCGAGGAACCTCAATCTCCATCCGAAGCAACGCGGTGGAATAGGTCTTTCCCTGCGCGTCTGTTTTGAGTGAAACCGTACCCCCGCCGCCCAGGGATTCGTGGAGCAGAAAGTTCAGAGCCCCGAGATTGGGAATCTCAAACCGCTCCACCGCGCCTTTGCAGATCCCCCGAAAGTGTTTCTTGACGCGGGCTGCGGTGACCTCCTTAACGAGGACGGGATAGTATTCAGGCTCGAGCGCGATGAGTCCAACATTGGCGGTATCGCCCTTATCCCCCGAACGTGCGTGGGCCAAGCGGAGCAATTGAACTTTCATGGAATCCTTTGTGGCGCGACCCGGCTGACCGCGTGACCCATCACAGCACCTCAACCGCCGGAACCAATTCCGTTTTCGGGATCAAGCCCGGCCAGTAGGCGATGATCTCTTCGACCTTGGGACGGCCCCCGGCGAATCCGGTCACCGTGGGCGGCCCATTCAGCACAAGCGGAACGATCTCCCGGGTAAAGCGTTCGACATCGTCTTTGTCTTGCGAACGCACCCCGATGCGAAACTGGACTTCCGCGATATCACGAGGAGGCTCGCCCGAGAGAGGGCCATGACATGCATCGACTCCGACAAACTCGGTGAGAACCTCTTCAAACTTCAGTCCCATCGATTTCAGCCGCCTCCGGACAACCCCGTCGGCCACTTTCGCCTTTTGGTAGGCCTCCGGCCAGGCATAGACCAGCGTGCCCACGGCTTTCCACCCTGATGAATAGCTGATTGACACCTTATAAAACGGGGTGGCCGGCCGACCCCGGATTCCCGAGAACCGGACGCGATCCTTGCCCTCCGGCTGCAACTGAATCGTCGTGAAATCCGCGATACAGTCGGGAGTAATATAGGAACAGGGGTCCCCCATTTCATATACCAATTGCTCCTTCACCGTCCGCACATCGACGCGACCCCCGGTTCCCTTGTGTTTTGTGATGACAAAGGTCCCGTCTTGCTGGGCCTCAATAATGGGGTATCCGATTTTCGCGAGATCAGGGACTTTCTTCCAATCGACGAGGGAGTTGCCACCCGTCGCTTGTGCGCCGCATTCCACGGTGTGTCCGGCAACCGTTCCCGCAGCAAGGCGATCCCAATCCTGCTCTCCCCACCCGAATTCAAAGGCCATGGGCCCCAGCGAGAGGCCGGTGTCGGTGCATCGGCCTGTCACAATCACATTGGCTCCCTTTTTCAACGCCTCCACAATCGGCCACGCCCCGAAATACACGTTCGCGCTCTGAACCTTCTCCCGGATGGCATGCAACGGCTCTCCTGTCTCCATGTTCTCAAGGTTCACCCCCCGCGAAAGGAAATCATCTAACCTGCCGGAGATGTCATCGCCCGCGACGATTCCCACTTTGATCCTGGAGGACAGGCCGAGCTTCCCGGCAACGCCGCGAACCGCTTCCGCACACGCATGGGGGTTCACCCCGCCGGCATTCGCGATGATCCGGATATTCTTTTCGACGCACCGGGGCAGAATGCCCTCCACAAGCGGGATGAAGTCTTTCGCATAACCCTGCCTGGGATCACGGGATTTCTGTTTCTGCAGGATCGACATCGTGATCTCCGCCAGGTAATCCAGGGCCAGATAGTCCAGGGGTCCCCCTTCCACCAAACGGACGGGTGCCTCCGGCCAATCGCCCCAAAACCCCTGTCCACATCCAATTCGAATGTTTTTCAAATTGTCACCCACTGGAATGCACCGCAAAGGCGCGGAGGACGCAGATGAACATCTATCTCAGCGTACTTGGCGTTCTCCGCGGTGAGTGCATTCTTGATTTCTCTCAAAGCACAAACTGCCCGAGATGTGGTCCCGGATTGTTGAGCGCCGTGCGAAGGGCCAGTTCAAGCGCCTCGCGGGTCTCTTCGGGCGCGATGATGGCGTCGACGAAGCCGCGGGCGGCTGCAAACTTTGCGTCCAACTGATGCTCATAATCTCTGCGGACTTTGTCGATCCGGTCTTCCAAAGCCGCTTCGGGTTTCTTCCCTTCCCGTTCAAGTTTTTCGAGTTCCGTTCCGAAGACCGCCTGGACGGCGCTGTCGCCTTCCATGACCGCCATCCGGCCTGTCGGCCAGGAAAAGATAAAATCCGGATCAAAGCCCTGTCCGGCCATGGCGTAATACCCCGCGCCGGAAGCGTGATTGACGGTGAGAACCAGCTTGGGGACGCCGGCGCAGCTCATCGCTTCCACAAAGCGGGCTCCGGCGCGGATGATTCCGGACTGCTCCGCATCGGTTCCCACCATGAAGCCGGCCACATCTTGAACAAACAGGATCGGGGTTCCCTGCCGGGCGCAGGTCTCAATGAAGTAGGCGACCTTTTCAGCGCTTTCCGTGTAGATGATCCCCCCAAAGCGTGTCGGTCCTCCGCTCGTACTGGGCTTCACGATGCCGCGATAGTTGGCGATGATTCCGATCGGGAGGCCGCAAATCCGTGCATGCCCGCAGATCATCTCGCGCGCATAGTCGGCCTGAAACTCGTCAAAGGAATCGGCATCGAGAATACAGGCCAATAAGGCCCGTGTGTCGTACTGCTGACGATGGTCCGCCGGCAGAATATCGTACAGGTCGGTCAACGGGCGATTGGAGGTCGCCTTGCCCTCCTGACCGGAGAGACTCGTTTCGTTTGGAGCAGCTCGCATGGCCGCTGATCTCGGAAGTTCAGCGATCCAATGCCTCAATTTCTTCAGGCAATCCTCGTCGTCCTTGGCGCGATAGTGGGCAACGCCCGAAATCGCATTGTGGGTCCAGGCGCCTCCGAGGGTTTCACCGTCCACGGTTTGACCAGTCGCCCCTTTGACCAGATTCGGGCCTCCCAGGCCCATGAAAGACGTGCCCTCCGTCATGATCATCACATCGGAGAGGGCGGGCAAATACGCTCCTCCCGCGACGCACTGACCCATGACTGCGGCCAGCTGCGGGACCTTCAGGTACCGGCGCATGATGGAGTTATAATAAAAAATTCTTCCGGCGCCATACTGCCCGGGAAAGACCCCTCCCTGGTAAGGGAGATTCACTCCCGCCGAGTCGACCAGGTAAAGGATGGGCACCCGGCATCGCATGGCGATTTCCTGGGCCCGCAAGATTTTCTTAATGGTTTCCGGCCACCAGGATCCCGCCTTCACGGTCGCATCGTTGGCAACGACGACACACTCTCGCCCCTCAATGATCCCAAAACCAGTAACTACGCCGGCCCCGGGCGCCTGGCCTCCATACTGGTCATAGGCGACCAGTGAACCCACCTCTTGAAAGTATCTGCCGGCATCAAACAACCGATCCACACGCTCGCGCGCCGTTAGTTTTCCCTGTTTGTGCTGCTTTTCAATCCGTTCATCGCCCCCGCCCTTCCTTACCTTTTCCTCAAGGGCGCGCCATTCACGGACGAGTTTCTCCAGGTACGGTCTCCCTGAAATGACTGGGGACCCTTCTTTACGCATGGGATTTTTAACTTTGAATTTTGAGGATGTGGTCATCTTCCGCTGAGATTACCGGATTAGAGTTCGCACCGCACCAACAATAGCATAGCCGTCCAAATGGAGTAAAGGCGGCCTCTGGGTCCAAATTCTTCTATCGAGATCGGGAATTCGTCTTATAATCTGCACCGACTACCTCGGACGATGGCAGTGGTTAAGGGAATTAGAACCGGGCAGTAATCTGTCCGGGGAACCCTGAGGCGTCCGGCATTCCATTTTGAGGAGGAACCATGAAGGGCAATCCGAAGATTCTCAAGTTACTGAATGAAGTCCTGAAAGCCGAACTCACCGCCATCAACCAATACTTTGTCCATGCCAAGATGTGTGAGAACTGGGGGTACATGAGACTGCAGGAAATCATCATGAAGGAATCCATCGATGAAATGAAGCATGCGGATCGCCTGGTGGAGCGGATCCTGTTTCTCGAAGGCTCCCCCAATATGACGGACTATTTCAAGATTAACATCGGGCCCGACGTCAAGACCCAGCTCGAGAACGACCTGGCCCTGGAGCACGCTGCCATCCCGCGCCTGAATGCGGGAATCACAACCTGCCTCGAAGAGGGGGACGGGGGCTCACGCGAACTGCTTGAACATATCCTCGTGGATGAGGAGGAACACACGGACTGGCTGGAGGCACAGCTTTTCATGATCAAAGAGATTGGGTATGAGAATTATTTGGCGGAGCAGATGAAGAAATGAGTTTTCAGTTGTCAGTTCTCAGTTGCCAGTTCTCAGTGCTTCATCCTCAATATTCAGTTGTCAGTCAGCAGAGATGTCTTCTTCAAAAGCACAGTATGGCCTGTTTTGATGAGAAGGCGCATTTCTGAACGGAATCCATTTCCTTTGTTCGTCTCCTCTAACGAAGAATAGACCGATGGCAACTGGGAACCAGCAACCTTTCTGGTAACTGGCAACTTCCCTGACAACTGAGAACTGACAACTGAGAACTTTCTTCATGTCCAAGCAAATCGTTGAAACCACCCTCCGCGTCCGCTACGCCGAAACCGACCAGATGGGGATCGCTTACTATGCCAACTACCTGGCATGGTTTGAAGTCGGCCGGGCCGAATGGTGCCGGGCCACGGGGTTCACTTACCATGAATTGGAACAGCGGGAAGGCATCTACCTGATGGTGGCCGACGCCCATTGCCGTTACAAGGCCCCTGCCCGCTACGACGACGTCCTGGTTATCAAAACGAAGGTCAATTCATTTAAGAAGCGGCTGATTGTGTTCGAGTACGAGATCCTGAACCACGCTTCCGGACAGCTTCTGGCGACGGGGGAAACTACGCACACCATAACCGACGCCGAAGGTCGCTTGCGTTCGCTTCCTGAAAAATATTCGAGATACTTTGTAGCTTAGACAGGGTTCCGTAGCAGCACCCCGATTCATCGAGGTGTCGTGGACGATTTTGAGGCCTGCTGAAACCGATTCATCGGTTTTTGGAAGTGTTGATGGAAACCGTTAAAACGGTTGATTCCCTTCTTGAATCCAATATTCACCCCGATAAATCGGGGTGCTGAAATTAATTCGACCCGATCACGGTTAATCGCTCTTCCGGGGGGAGGAAGCCCACAAACTTATCCTCGGTGACCTTATTAGCGCGGGTCCCACAACTCAAATGAAGACCATCCACCTCACCGGCAACGATCTCACGCTGGAACAATTCCATCTTGTCACCCAGCATCCGAAATCTGTGCAAGTCGCGCTGGCCCCCCGTGCCCGCCTGGCGGTCAACCGCGCCCGCCAGTTGATTGAGAAGATCCTCAAACAAGGCAACGCGGTCTACGGGGTCAACACCGGTTTTGGCAAACTCAGTGAGAAGAGGATCCCGGATGCGCAAATACGCGAGCTCCAGCTGAACCTGGTTCGATCCCACGCATGTGGCGTCGGTGAACCCCTCACTGAACCGGAAACACGCGCGATGCTCCTGTTGAGGGCCAATGTGCTCGCCAAAGGTTTTTCCGGGGTCCGGCCCGTGGTGATTGACACCTTGTGTGCCATGCTGAACCGTGGTGTGTACCCGGTCATCCCCTCCAAGGGTTCGGTGGGGGCCAGCGGCGATCTGGCGCCCCTGGCTCACCTGGCCCTCGTTCTCATCGCCGAAGGAGAAGCAATCTTCAGAGGACGGAGAGGGCATGGCAGCGGTGCTCTGAAGAGAGCCGGCATCAAACCGCTGCGACTGGAAGCCAAGGAGGGATTGGCCCTGCTGAACGGGACCCAGGCGATGCTGGGAATCGCTTTGTTATCGCTGGCCCGGGCCCGCAACCTCGCGGATGCCGCCGATGTCGTGGGCGCCCTGACGCTGGATGCCCTCCAAGGAACGCCCGCGGCGTTCGATGAGAAGATCCACAAGGCCCGCCCCCAGGTGGGACAGTCGATTTCAGCTTTGAATCTGAGAAGGCTCAATGCCGGCAGTGCAATCCGGGAATCGCATCGGGACTCCATGACCGATCCACGCGTCCAGGATGCTTACAGCCTTCGTTGTATGCCTCAAGTCCACGGCGCCGTCCGGGACACCATCGAACATGCCGCCCGGATCTTTGAGATCGAGATGAACAGTGCGACCGACAATCCCCTGGTCTTCCCGGCGACGGGCGAAGTAATTTCAGGAGGAAATTTTCACGGCCAACCCCTCGCCCTGGCGCTCGATTTCATCGCCATTGCAATCACAGGCCTGGCATCGATTTCGGAGCGCCGCATCGAACGATTGATCAATCCCGAGTTTGGCGATCTGCCTGCCTTTCTGGCCCACAACCCGGGACTCAATTCGGGCTTCATGATCGCCCAGGTGACGGCGGCAGCCCTGGCATCGGAGAACAAGGTGCTGGCGCATCCTGCGTCGGTCGATTCCATCCCCACCTCCGGCAATAAAGAGGACCATGTGTCGATGGGGATGGGCGCCGCCCTCAAGTTGAAACAGGTGCTGACGAACTGTGAGACGATCCTGGGGATTGAGCTGTTGTGCGCCGCCCAGGGGCTCGATTTTCTCACGCCGGCCAAGACCGGACGTCTGGCGGATAGAGCCTACCGAACGCTGCGACGGAAGGTCCCCTCTCTCGTGAACGACCGCGATATGCATCATGACATCGAGGCGGCAACGAAGCTGATCAGCGATGGAGTCATTGCGTCATCGATCACGAGGGCTGGGGGAATAATCTGACAGAAAAACAAGTCGAACCTGAATAAAACAGAGGCTTGCAGCTGCGCTGCCCGCCTCATCGACCGTATGAGAACTGCAACTCTACCTCTCACTGTGTTTGATCGTCGTTGCCAATCGAATCGTCCCACTATAGAGGGGCTGACGTTTTGAGACGCAGGTTAGTACGGGGCACGGGCACGTCAATCGCCCTGAGTTAAATCATCCTCCCCGCAAGTCCTTCCCGAATATTTGCTTCACCTCCCGCCGGATGCTAAACTGCCCCGGAGGGTTGAGGTTCTTAACCTCCGAGCATGTTTTGAACAGCGTTGAAGTCCTCAAGGGATTGGTTTCAATCATCAGCAGGACTGGCCCCGAGGGGTAACTGACACAGCCCATGGCGCGGGCCGCCGACAGGAGAGATTATGGTCAAAGGAATTGACACCCCCCCCCTCATTGAGAAGGCTGATGCTGCCTACGTACCCGTCCGGGCGCCTCGTGGCCGTTCACTTACCTGTAAAGGATGGGGCCAGGAAGCAGCCATGCGCATGCTCATGAACAACCTGGATGAGGAGGTCGGGGAAAATCCGAAGGATCTAATCATCTACGGAGGCACTGGGAAAGCAGCCCGCAACTGGGACGCCTATCACGCTATCATCCGTTCCCTGCAAGGGCTTGGAAATGACGAGACGCTTCTTGTCCAAAGCGGAAAGCCGGTGGGGATCTTTCGTACGCACGAATATGCCCCGCGGGTACTTATCGCCAATGCCAATCTGGTCGGGAATTGGGCCAACTGGGACTATTTTCATCACCTCGAAAAGCTGGGCCTCATCATGTACGGCCAGATGACCGCCGGCAGCTGGATTTACATTGGCAGCCAGGGAATTATTCAAGGAACTTTTGAGACCTTTGCGGCCGCAGGCAAGAAGTATTTTGGAAACCATCTGAGGGGACGGTTGATTGTCAGCGGCGGCATGGGGGGAATGGGCGGGGCCCAGCCTCTGGCCGCGACCATGAACGGCGCGGTCTTTCTCGGAATCGATGTCGACCCCGCTCGCATCGATCGGAGGGTCCGCCAGAAATATTGTGATCGCATGACGACTTCACTCGAAACGGCCCTCTGCTGGGTGAGCGCGGCCAAAAAGGCACGCGAAGCTCTTTCGGTCGGTTTGGTCGGGAACTGCGCTGAGGTGATTCCCGAGCTGGCGCGTCGGGGTGTGGTCCCTGACATCCTCACCGATCAAACCTCCGCGCATGATCCCTTGAACGGCTACGTCGCCAGTGGCCTGAGCCTCGAGAAAGTCCTCGAAATGCGACAGAACGATCCGGAGGGCTATGTCCGCCGGTCGCTGGATTCCATCGGGAGGCATGTCGAAGGGATGCTGGCCCTTCAGAAGATGGGAGCCGTTACTTTTGACTACGGGAACAATATCCGGGCTTTTGCCCAACAGGCGGGTGTCCAGAATGCCTTTGATTTTCCCGGCTTCGTACCCGCTTACATCCGCCCGCTCTTTTGTGAAGGCCGGGGGCCTTTCCGATGGGTTGCCCTGTCGGGCGACCCCAAAGACATTCATGAGACGGACCGGCTGGTCCTGGAGTTGTTTCCGGAGGATGAGGTATTACACCGGTGGATTCCCATGGCACAGGAGCGGATTCCCTTTCAGGGACTTCCGGCCCGCATCTGCTGGCTCGGGTATGGCGAAAGGGCCCTCTTCGGCGAGCGCATCAATGACCTGGTGGCACGGGGAAAGATCTCCGCGCCGATCGTCATCGGCCGCGACCACCTCGACTGTGGCAGTGTGGCTTCTCCATACCGGGAGACAGAGGGGATGAAGGATGGCAGTGATGCCATCGCCGACTGGCCGATCCTCAATGCCCTGCTCAACACCGCCAGCGGCGCCAGTTGGGTTTCATTTCATCATGGCGGGGGGGTTGGAATCGGCTACTCACTGCATGCCGGCCAGGTGACTGTCGCCGACGGCAGCCCGGAGATGGCCCTGCGCATCAACCGGGTCCTCACCAACGATCCGGGTATTGGTGTCGCCCGGCACGTCGATGCAGGATATGAAGAGGCCAATGAGACCGCCCGCCTCAAAGGCATCAGGATCCCGATGCGGGATGAATGAAAAGCGGGGCAGGCATCCCCGCCCGCCGTTAACATCCGGGCATCCGAAAATTTATTTCGCCTTCACATCACGCGCCAGTTTCTTAGCAAACAGCTCGATCACTCAAACCTTTCCGATCAACAAAAGAACACATTCAGGCAGGCGGGGACGCCTGCCCCACAGGAGGGTGGGTACGTCTTCCCTTCATTCAAAACCCCGGGTCGGTGATGGATTTCTTTTTCACATCGTTCGCCAGCTTTTTGGCGACCGGGTCGATGACCGAAGCCTTTCCGATCAACACAAAGTCCAGATTATTTACCGGAAAATACGTTTCAATGATTCGCCTGGCGTCGGCCAGCGTCATGGCATCAATCTTCTCAAAGTAGGAATTGATGTACTCCGGCCCCAAACCGTAGAACTCCAGCTCCGCGATAAGACCCGCCAGTTGATCATTGGTCTCAATCGTCGGCCCGAACTGGCCTTTGATGTAATTCTTGGCGGATTGAAGTTGTTCCTGGCTGATTCCCTTCTCGTGAAATGCCTTCAAAGTGTCCAAAGTCATGTTCAGTGCGCGCTCCGTGCTCTCGTTCGGAGTGAAAGAAGAGATCACGAAGGACCCGGGCGTGCGGCGGGAACCGAAGAAACTGTTGGCGCCATACGTCAGTCCGGACTGGATTCGTAACGCGGTATTGATCAGCGAGGTAAAGCGCCCTCCAAACAATGTGTTCACGACCTGCACGGGGATCCAATCCGGGTTCGTTCGTGCAAGCCCCACGGTCCCCAGCCGGAAGAAAGTCTGGGTGGAGTCGGGTTTGTCGACCACCAGCACATGTCTCCCCTGAACGGTTGAAGCCTCCTTTACGACAGGGGTTGTAACCTTCCGCGACTTCCAGGAATTGAACTTCTCCCTCAATCCCGCCTCCAACTCTGATGCCGAAAAATCACCAGCGACGGCAAGGATCATTTCGTTGGGAACAAAATGAGCTTTGTAGAAATTCACGATCTCATCCCGGGTTATCCTCGGTAAGCTCGTCTCGGTGCCGCCCAGAGGGCGCCCGTACGGATGGTTTCCAAAAAGTAAGCCGTCGAAATAATACTGAATCACCCGTTGAGGAACGGCTTTGTCTTCCTTGATGCTGTCGATCTCCTGCTTGATCATTTTATCGACTTCGTCAGGCGGGAATGAGGGGTGCAGAAGCATATCCGAGAGGAGATCGGCCGCAAGGTTCAAATCCTTTTTCAAAAACTCCGCGGATCCCATTGAATACTCCTGAGCCGATCTTGAATTGAAGTTGGCCCCCACGAAGTCCAAGGCCTCCGAGATCTGGTCTGCAGTTCGCGTTGCCGTGCCTTTGCGAAGCAGCTGGGAGGTCAAAGAAGCCAATCCTTCATGGCCTTCCGGATCTCCCATGGAACCTCCCGACTTCAAAACCCAGCGAAAACTGACCAGGGGCAGCTGGTGCCGTTCCAGAAGGAGGAGCGTCATGCCATTTTCGAACTTGACCATCCTGTATTTGGGAAGTTCGACTCTCCCGGTGCTTTCCGCCGCAGGGGATAGGGCGGGCACGAAGAGAATCAACGTCCACAGCACTACCAGTTTGGGGATCCATCCCAATGATTTTTTCATGAGTTCCTCGTCAGAGCCTGCACGCAGGGATCTTCCCAGCGTCAAGCCCCCCTATTTTCCCCTTCCAGGGGCAGGGTCCGGTACCAGGATCGCGACGGTTCGATTTCGGGCGGGGAAGTATTTCTGAGCAACCCGCTGGAGATCCTCGCGTGTGACCTGATTGATC
The DNA here is from genome assembly GCA_020073085.1 of Terriglobia bacterium. Classification (NCBI taxonomy): domain Bacteria; kingdom Pseudomonadati; phylum Acidobacteriota; class Terriglobia; species Terriglobia bacterium. The sequence goes on from JAIQFV010000018.1 coordinate 43,155, forward strand.
AAATCGACTTCCTTAAACAATTTGTGATAGTCCCCAAAAACCACATCATAGACCCCGAGAACATTGGCCTTTCCATTGATGGTTTTCATCGACCTGTAGAAGTCCGCTACCGCGGTGTTCTTGGCCTTCTGGAGTTCTTTCTCGCTTACCAGGCTCTTCTGCGTCTTCTCCAACTCCTCATACAAGATCTTTTCGACTCGCTCCACCTCGACTCCGCTGCGCGGTTGGACGTCAACCTCAAAGATGTACGGATCGATATGCTCGGATTGGCCGCCTTCCACGGAAACAGCAACTTGTTCCTTATCGACCAGGCGCTGATAAAGACGCGAGCTCTCACCTCGCAACAGGATGTAATCCAGCACGCTGAGTGGGATGAAATCCGAGTCGACCGCTGCGGGAGCGTGATAAGCCACTTGCAGCAACGGGAGTTGGGCGAACTTATGCACGAAGACGCGGCGCTCGCCCTGTTGCTCCGGCTCCCGGGTCGTCACCGGGCGAGGCGGCTCCTGGGCCGGGATCGGCTCCAGGTATTGTTGCGCCAGTTCGATGACTTTTTCAGTTTGAATGTCCCCGACAATGACCATCTCGCAGTTGTTGGGGGCATAATAGGTTTTGAAGTAATTGATCAAATCCTCTCTCTTCCAGTTTTCAATATCGACCATCCAACCCAGCACCGGCCAGTGGTAAGGATGAGCGGTGAAGGCGGCCGCCATCAACTGCTCCCGCAGGAGGTCTTCGTTATTATTCTCCACGCTGAGACGCCGCTCATTCGCCACCACCCCCCGCTCGGACTCCACCATCTTCGGATCAAACGACAGTGCGCTGGTTCGATCGGCCTCCAGGTCGAAGATGAGCGGCAGGGAGGCAGTCGGAAACCAGTCCTGATAGACCGTCAAATCCTCACTCGTGTAGGCATTGTTCGAGCCTCCGTTGTCTTCCATGATCCGGTCGAACATCCCCGGACCATACTTCTTGGCGCCATTGAACATCATATGTTCAAAGAAATGGGAAAGACCGGTGATGCCGGTATGCTCGTTGCGGGATCCAACCCGATGGAAGAAATACAATGCCACATTGGGGATGGAATGGTCCTCCAGAATCAGGATCTTCATTCCGTTCTTGAGTTGGTGGGTCTTGATGTCGAATTGTTGGGAGTAGCCGACATTGCCCAGAAATAGAAGAACCGCTGTTATCCATATCCAACCAGTGTATCGCTTCAGTCTCATCTCCTCACCTCTTCGGGATCCGGGTCGGGCCATTTTGCGTCTCGGGCAGAGACGGGAAGGTGCCGAACTGTAGGTTTTGCGGTGGAGAATCAATCAGTTACGACCTCACCACATTATCCACGCTGCCAACAAGGCCTGCAACGAATTGGCTCGGGCCGGCAGAGTGGTACCATGGCTAAATTAGCCCAAATGAATGAAAAGCTTGCGCTTCCACCTTCAAGCTCTTACACTAAATGGGTATCCTTACGTAATAATCGGGCTTATGGTTCAGGAGTCTATGACAAAATTATCAATTTCCGAGATTGAAGAGGGATTGAAGGCCCTACCCGGGTGGTCAATACAGGAAGGAAAACTGATCAAACAGTTCGAACTCTCAAGCTTTCCCGACCTGGTATCCTTTGTTGTCAAAATCGGATTCATCGCGGAAGCGGCGGATCACCATCCCGACTTGTTGATCAGTTACAGGCGTCTGACCTTCATGCTCTCGACGCATTCCCTCGGCGGCGTGAGCGATAAAGACGTGGAGCTTGCAAAACAGATTGAAGCGGTCGTCAACCGGTATTAGGCCGCGCTACTTCATTCGTTTCCGCACATTCCGCGTTGAGCCGCCCCGCAACTTCCGCAGGGGCCTTCTTCCAAGCGCGAAGAACCCGACCGCTCCCCCACCACTGCAAACAGAGAGAGCCGTTGCTCCACCTTTGTGCTCTCACAATTCCTGCAAGCCACCTTCTCGGCGGGGTTGAACACCAATTGTTCAAAATTCGATCCACAACTCTTGCATTCATATTCATACATCGGCATATGGCATCTCCCGATCCAATCCCTGGCATCTGCGGCCGTGAACCCGGCTTCGGAGGTCCCCCCACCCCTTGGGCTAGCCCTCGAGAGGCATCCTGTTTGAGGGGCAGGCGGGCGAAGATCCGGGGATCCTGCAAAAATATATTCGGAATACCCGAATGGTTGGGGTATTATTTTTCGTCCCACACATGGCTGATAACGCCTCAACTTCAGCCATTTTAATCAATGGACGGGATTAGTCAACCACCGTATCCCATCACCTCATGCCAGGACAACATTTTCCCAGCCTTTTTATCCACAATGCCGCCCAACTGATCACCCCGGAACTTCAAGACCGGGTTTCCGGCCCAAAGCTGATGCTCCGGATCATTCCTGATGGAGCGGTCCTGATCGAAGAGGGGCAAATCGCCGCCGTAGGAAAAACTGAAGCGGTCCGGAGGGAGGGGGGTTCGGGTTCGGCGATCCCCCTTGATGTTTCGAACTGCGTGATCTCTCCCGGGTTTGTCGATAGCCATACGCACCTGGTATTTGCGGGGAACCGACATGAGGAGTATGAGATGCGCATTCGAGGCGCCAGCTACGAGTCGATTGCCGCATCGGGCGGAGGGATTCGCAACAGCGTTCGGCGGCTGCGCAATGTCAGGGAAGACGAGTTGTTTGAAGCGGCCCGACAACGGTGCGCCCAGTTTTTGCAGTACGGGACGACCACGGTTGAGGCCAAGAGCGGTTACGGTCTCGATCTTGAGAATGAGCTGAAGATCCTGCGGGTGCTCGCTCGACTCAACGCAGACCCCGATGTTTCCCTCGAAATCATTCCGACCTTCCTCGGCGCCCACGAAGTGCCGGACGAGTTTCGAGATCACCCCTCTCGGTATGTCGACCTCATTTGCGAGGAAATGATTCCCCGCGTGACCGACGACCAACTCGCCATGTTTTGCGACGTTTTTTGCGAAACCGGTGTTTTCACCGTCGAACAATCCCGGCGGATATTGACCGCCGCGCAAAGTTTCGGCCTCAGACTCAAGATCCACGCTGACCAGCTCAGCCACAGCGGGGGCGCACGCCTGGCCGTGGAACTCGGCGCGATCTCCGCCGACCACCTGGAACACATCCAAGAGGACGAAGTGGCCCTCCTGGCGGAATCCAAGGTGGTGGCCACCCTGCTCCCGGGGGCTGCATTCCACCTGGGCACCAACCAGTTCGCACCCGCACGAAGGCTTCTGGATGCCGGGGCCCTCGTCGCGCTTGCCACGGACTTCAACCCGGGCACCTCCCCCACCGTCAATATGCAATCGATTCTATCGATCGCCGGGTCATCACTCTGGATGACCCCGTCGGAGTCCTTTGCAGCAGCAACCCTGGGAGGGGCGTGTGCCCTCGGCCATCAGCACCGAATCGGATCAATCCAAGAGGGAAAACAAGCCGATCTTGTGATTTTTGACGTAAACGACTACCGGCTTGTTCCCTATCACTACGGGATGAACAGCGTGCGCGCTGTCGTCAAGAAAGGTCAGCTTCTTTTTGACCATCGGAAAATCTGAAACATCTAAATTCCATCCACGAGGTACACATGAATACCCTGATTGAATGCGTTCCCAATTTCAGTGAAGGGCGCCGGACCGAAGTGGTTGAGGCCCTGATCCAAATCATCCAAAGCGTGGAAGGTGCGACCATCCTCGACAAGGAAATGGATGCCGATCACAATCGAAGCGTCATTACCTTCATTGCGCCCAAAGAAGTGGTGGCCGAAGCGGCATTGCGCGCGGTGGGAAAGGCCGCCGAGTTGATTGACCTGACCCGTCACCAGGGCGCCCATCCCCGCATCGGAGCAACCGATGTGCTTCCGTTCATTCCAATCGAAGGGGTGACCATTGAAGAATGCGTGGCGATTTCCAGGCAGGTCGGCGAGGCCCTTTGGCAACGCTACAAGATCCCTGTCTATTATTACGAGATGGCCGCGACCCGGCCCGATCGTGTCAACCTGGAGAATATTCGCAAAGGCCAGTTCGAAGGCCTTCGGGAAGAGGTGAAGACGAATCCCGATCGCCGGCCCGATGTCGGAGAGGCGGCCTTGCATCCCACCGCCGGCGCGACCGTCGTCGGCACTCGAAAATACCTGATTGCTTACAACATCAACCTCGGGACGAGTGACGTCTCCGTGGCCAAGGCGATTGCGAAGAAGATCCGGTTCTCCAGCGGCGGCTTCCCTTTTGTCAAGGCCATGGGGGTGGATCTGAAGGCCCGGAATCTCGCTCAAGTCTCCATGAACCTCACGGACTTTGAACAAACCCCCATCCATGTTGTCTTCGATGCGGTAACGCGCGAAGCTGCTGCGGCTGGGATTGCTGTCGTCGGGAGTGAAATCGTGGGCCTCGTTCCCAAGAAGGCGCTGGAAATGACGGCCGAGCACTACCTCGAAATCGAGAATTTCAAGCCGGACTTAATCCTCGAAAACCGGCTGGCGGCAGTGCTCGCGGAAAAAAAATCCACCCCAACGCAAACGCCTCCCGCCACGGACCGTCCCCTGCTGGCCGGGTGCGAACCGTTCATCGAGGCGGTGGCGGCCCCCACCCCTGCTCCCGGAGGCGGAAGCGTGGCCGCAATGGCCGCAACTCTGGCCGCGGGTTTAGGTGAAATGGTGGCCGCGCGCTCCAAAGGGAAAAAGGCGGCCGCGGCCTTCGAAGACGAGCTTTCCGCAATTCTCATTGCCTTGGCTCAACTTCGCGTTGAATTGAAACGTGCCATCGACGACGACACGAACGCCTATTCCCTCGTCACAGCCGCCTATAAGCTTCCGAAGGGGTCAGAGGCCGAGAAGGCGGAACGGCAACGCAAGATTGAGGAGGCCTTGAAGCAAGCAACCCAGGTCCCGTTTCACGTCGCCGAGCGTTCGAAAATCGTTCTTGGACACATTCTTCGACTCGAGGCCATTGGAAACAAGAACATGATCTCCGATATTCGGGTTGCCCGTGAAATGGCCCGAACCGCCTTGTTCGGGGCCCTCGAAAACGTCAAGATCAACCTCGACTCCATGGGCGACCGGGCATTTGTTGAGCAGATTGCGAACAAGATCGCCCCACTGGATTCTGCCTTGAAACGGAACGATTAGATGCGGCCCTCAAACAAAGGAATCGGCAGTCCTCGACACGGGCTCACGCCGGTCCCGCTTCTGGGCGTGCTGGTTTCTGCCTGTCTCATTGCGTCTTCTCTTTTCGCGCAGTCCGGCACGAGTGCTCCTTCTGGTTCCCCGCCACGGGCCCGTGCCAGGGATCTCCAGATTGCTCCGGGAGTCTTTCCAACGGGAAAGTGGAACGCCATCACCGATGTAGCGGGTGTTCGTGTCGGCCACACCACCCTTCGGGAGGGTGACAACGTGCGGACCGGGGTGACCGCCATCCTTCCTCCCGGAGGTAATCCTTTCAGGGAAAAGGTCGCTGCAGCAATTTATGTCGGCAATGGATTTGGAAAGCTTCTGGGCTTCACTCAAGTCCAAGAACTGGGAGTTCTTGAAACTCCCATCTTGCTGACCAACACCCTCAGTGTGTGGCAGGTGGCAGAGGCGTTGGTCGACTACATGCTTGCTTTGCCCGGAAATGAAGAGGTCCGGTCTGTCAACCCGGTGGTGGGCGAGACCAATGACGGCTACCTGAATGATATTCGTGGCCGACATGTCACGAGGAAGGACGTCTTCAGTGCCATTCTGGGAGCCAAGAGCGGCCCCGTGGAGGAAGGGAGCGTGGGCGCAGGAACGGGGACAGTTGCCTTCGATTGGAAAGGGGGGATTGGGACGTCCTCGCGAGTCCTTCCGACCGAGAATGGAGGATATACCCTGGGGGTCCTGGTGCAGACCAATTTTGGGGGGCACCTGACGATCGATGGAGTGCCTGTTTGGAGGGTCCTTCAGAAGCCCGGAAACAGCAGGCGCCCGGGAGACGGGAGTTGCATGATCGTCATTGCGACAGACTCCCCTGTTGATGCGCATCAGCTCCAGCGGATTGCCAAGCGCGCCCTGGCAGGCATGGCCCGCACTGGCTCAAGTTTTGCGAATGGCAGTGGTGACTACGTGATTGCCTTTTCAACCACCTCCCGGGTTTCTCCATCTTCAGACAAGGGGTCCACTGGCACCCGGGCGAAGCTTCAAGATGAGGAGTTATCGCCGCTCTTTGAAGCTACTGCCGAGGCCACTGAGGAAGCGATTTACAATTCCCTGCTCGAAGCCACAACAGTGAGAGGCCGGGATGGACACGTGGCTGAAGCGATTCCAATTGAGACATTGAAACAGATCTTGATTAGGCATCATCGAGGGATTTAGCGTTCATTCGCCAGTTGATTTTCGCTCTCAAGGTAAGGAGATCCGATCCGTAACTCAGACGCTTGTAGGAGCGGAATCATCCCGCCCGTTTTCGTGGCCAACGCTGAAAGATTGGGCAGACGAGACGTCCGCGCCCCGGAAGCCACGCGGGTCGCGGTATTTCCTTATCAATTCATCGAGACCACTCGGGAGGACTATGATTCACAGGATTAGACGCCCAATTCGATTTTCATTCCTGATGCTTCTGCTCGCCATAACGATTTGTCCGATTTTCGCCGGTGATGAAACCGCCGGCAAATCTACGGCGACCGCCCCCAAGCCGGAGAAGACTGAGAAGTGGCAGATTGACGACTTCATCATGGCCGAAACGGCAAGCCAATTTGACATTTCCCCGGACGGGAAATGGGTCGCCTGGACGAAAAGTGTGGCTGACAAGGAAAAGGACGGACGGTATTCCAACATCTTCCTGACCAGCCTGACCGAGAAGAAGGAAATTGAGTTGACTCGTGGTAAGGAGAATCATTCCTCTCCCAAGTTTTCTCCTCACGGTCAACTTCTGGCCTTCGTCAGTGCCCGTCCTAATCCGCTGGCGAAAGCCCCCTCCCCGGCCTCGGGTCCCGAAGGTCCGGTCCCCCAATTGTGGTTGATCAATCCCTTCGGCGGAGAACCCTGGGCCCTGACCAGCGGGAATCGAGCGGTGATGAACTTCGCCTGGGCGGATGACGATTCTATTGTCTTTTCGGCGCAAGAAGACCCTGCGCACTATGAAGCATCGCTGAAAGAGAAGAAGGACAACTCCAATGTGGTGGATGATGAGGCCCACGTGGTCCCCGTGCGCCTTTACAGGGTCCAGGTTAAATCGAAGGCCGTCACACGGCTGACCGACAACCGGGACGACCGGATTCAGATGTTCGAACTGTCGCATGACGGCACCAAGGCAGTCGCAGTGATTCAACGCAGCCTGAGCTATATCTACGATGAGCGCATCAAACCTGTGACGTACCTTTACGATCTTGTATCCCCTACACGAAAGCAATTGTTTGGGGAGGAGAAGCTTAACCCGGTGCAGTTCCGGTGGGCGCTCGATGACAAGACACTCTACATTGTCAGTCGCTACTCTTCCGACCCAAAGTATCTTAGTGCGACGATTTCCCGTCTCTACTCATACGACGTGCCGACCGGCAAAACCACCGAGGTGAATCTCAACTGGGAAAACGGCCTGTCCGGTGGGGGCTTAGAGGTCACCCCGGATGGCTTTATCTGCAACCTGGCGAACGGTGCCGTCCACAGGCAGGCTCGTTACACTCGGGAAAACAGCAGCTCAGCATGGAATCGAACTTGGCTCGAAGGGGAGCACGTCGGTCACATCTGGCAAATGACGGCGGGCCGCGATGGCCGTTCTCTGGTGTACGGCTTTTCTACTGCGAGTACGCCCGCGCAATGGTACCGGGCTACGCTCGACGGGTCCCGAATCAGTTCACCCGTTCAAATTACCGATCTGAATCCCAATCTCAAAAAGCGTGTCATTGCCAAATCGGAAATCATCCGATGGAAAGGCGCCCTGGATGAAGAGGTCGAAGGGATTCTCTACTACCCCCATCAATATGAACCCGGCAAGAAGTATCCCCTCCTCTTGATGATTCACGGCGGACCCGCCGGCGCCGACTTTGATTCCTGGAGTCAATCCTTTGCCTATCCGGTCAATCTGATTGCCGAACGCGGGGCTTTTGTCCTAAGACCGAATTATCACGGAAGCTCCAACTATGGCTTGAAGTGGGTGGAGTCGATTTCAGGGGGAAAGTATTATGATCTCGAGGTGCCGGATCTTGAAAAGGGCGTTGACGCCCTGATTGCCCGGGGGTTGGTTGATCCTGACAAACTCGGGACCATGGGATGGTCCAATGGGGCGATTCTCTCGATTGCGCTCACGGTATCGACCGATCGCTATAAGGTGTGCTCCGCAGGTGCGGGCGACGTGGATTGGACCAGCGATTGGGGAAATGCTCACTTTGGTGCCGCTTTCGACAATTACTATTTCGGAAAATCCCCGCTCGAAGATCCCCTGTTGTATATCCGCAAGTCCCCTTTCTTTAAGATGGACCGGGTGAAAACGCCGACAATTATCTTCTTTGGCACCGTGGATACCAATGTCCCCACCGAGCAGGGATGGTTGCACTTCCGGGCCCTCCAGCAGCTCGGTAAGACGGACGTCAAGTTTGTCCTTTTTCCCGGTGAACCGCACGGTCCCCAGAAGTTGTCACACCAGCGCCGCAAGTTGGAGGAGGATGTGGCGTGGATCGATAAATACTTATTCAGAACCACCAAGGAAGCCAACGAGGCATTGAAGCCCGATTCGCCGCTCGCGATCGCTCTCAAGAAGAAGGCCATTAAGAAGGTGGGTGCCCATTTCGGTGAATCCTTCCCGGTTGATGAAAAGAAAGAAAAGACTGCCAGGTCGATCCTGGTGCCCGAGGTTGTCGCGCGCGGGTCCCTGGAGATCGGGAGGTTTGAGGTCACCCGAGCACAGTTTGCCGCCTTCGAAAGGGCCTACGTGTTTGAGCCGGGAACTGAAGACTACCCGGCCAACGACATTCCCTTCGAAAAAGCGAAGGCGTATTGTGAATGGCTCAGTAGAACGACCGGAAGAACTTATCGCCTGCCGACGGTGGAAGAGCTGGAGCCTTTGGCGAGCGCGGCAAAATCGGGAGAAAACACGCTCGACTATTGGGCGGGATATTCCGTCAATCCGGACGACGCCTTGAGGTTGAAAAAGACAATCTCAGAGCTCGGCGCTGAACCCCAAGCTCCCTTGCTGCAAAGAGTCGGAAGTTTTCACCCTGGCGGAAACGAGGATCAGGAATTGATCTTTGACCTCGGAGGGAATGTGGCAGAGTGGGCAATAACCAAGGACGGTGCCGGTAAACCTGTCGGAGGGAGTGCCGACACTCCGAGCGATCCCAAAATCTCGCCAGACCTGAGAAAGCCCTCACCGGCCTATATGGGTTTCAGGGTGGCACGAGGGGTCCCCGCCGAGGTCGTGAAGACGGAGCCGTCTCCATCAGCGGAGACTCCGTAAGCTTGCTGCGTGACGGTTCAGCCTACCCAAACCTCCAACCCTGCGCTATCATGTTTCGCGATGTCAAAAAGGGTGAAGCTGGCCGTCGGGGCCGTCTTTGTTGTGGTGGTGGGAATTATTGTGTATTCCACGATGAATTTGAGCCACTTTGAATGTGAGGTGTGCGTAGAATTCAAAGGCCGGACGTCCTGTCGAACGGCGGCGGGTTCGACCCGCGAAGAGGCGGTCCGGACAGCCACTGACAATGCCTGTGCTGACATCGCTTCCGGAATGACCGATAGTATTGCTTGCGGTCACACGACCCCGACGAGCGTCCGGTGGTTGCGCCAATGACTCTGTCGTTTTCGATGATTTCAACGACGCTGTGCTTCCGATGGGCTCCGGCTGCCTTTCATCCGTACAATCTTTTCGGACCGGAAATTTGGGCTGATGACGGGCCCACCTGGGTTTGGACGCGCTGTGCCACCAGGCTGCATATGCTATATTATTCGAGTTCCATTGGGACAGCTGCCGCGGGCCCTGCGGACGAGCATCGATTAATCACGCCCCGGCACGAAAGCTAAATCTCTTGCAGTTGCTATCCTTTCCATTCTCGAAGGTCCAGGGCGCCGATTCCAGACGATTTCTGATCGCCAGCTCAGAATTTCTTCTCTTCTTTCTGTTGCTGAGCCATATCGGATTCCTCTCGATTGCAGCGGAAAACATCATCCTTTACACAGACACGCAATCCAAGACCCTTCCAGTCATTGCAGTGGAAGGTGAGCGCTACCTTGCCTTACAGGATCTGCTTTCCACCCTGGGGCCGGTTACCGAAGTGGAGAAGAGTGCTTCGGTGTTGCAGATGAAGGTAGGCAAGCATTTGCTCCTGTTCCGGCCGAATTCCACGCTGGTGGTCATCGATGGCATTCTGACCTCGATGGGCGATCCAGCGCTGGTCATGCCGGCAGGATGGATGGTGCCAGTGGATTCGATCTCCAGGATCCTTCCCCGGCTGACGGACCGAAAGGTCACCTTCCGACAGGATGCCTCACGGGCCTTTGTGACCGCCCAGCCGCCCTCGCGTGTTTTCTTTGAGGCCACTAAGGGGATACTCTCGTCTCGCGTGGCCATCCAGGTCACTCAGCCCGTCCCGTTCGACATGAAGCAGGATGGAAAACAGCTCATCATCACCCTGGGCAATCCCCCCATTGATCCGACCGCCGAGAAGCTGAGCTATGCGGACGACCGGATCAAATCCATTGTCTACGATGATGCTGACGCCCGACCCAAGATCCGGATCACACTGTCTTCTCCAAATTTCGATGTAAAATCCTCAACCACCCAGGAGGGACGAATATTCGTGGTGATGGTTTCTCCGGCGCAGCAAATCTCCCCACCCGTTCCCGGCGCGTCGGCTCAGCCCTCCGGCGCGGCTCCACCGGCACCTGCCGCCAATGTTGGACCGGGTGCTAAGAGCCAGGAGAAGACAGCCGTCCTGGCGACGCGCGGAATCCTAAGAATCGTCACAATTGACCCGGGCCATGGGGGCCTGGACAGCGGCTCCCGGGCCGCCAACAATGCGGCGGTCGAAAAGGATGTTGCCCTGGAAATTGCTCAACGGCTGCGCGCCAGCCTCCAACAGCGACTGGGGCTGCAGGTTTATCTGACCCGAGACGCCGATGGGGACGTCTCTTTTGACCAGCGCGCCACCACCGCCAACACGAATCATTCTGATGTGTTCATTTCAATTCACGTCGGTTTCTCACTGGTCCAAAGCTGGAATGGCGCCCGGGTCTATGTCTACTCCCCGATCAAGGAAGTCGCCGCGGCGAATCCGGTTCCTTCGAGTTCAACCCCCATCGAGCAGCGTCCTCCGGAAAAACAGCCGGTGGTGCATCTATACTTCCGGGACTGGACGAAGGCCAATACTGCCAATTTTCAGATGAACCAAGCGCTCGCCGAGCTTGTTGAATCGGAACTGGCCCCGCTTTGGAACCAGGAACCGGCTGCTCCGCGGATTGCAGCCCTCAGGCCTTCAGCGAATGTGGTGATGCCCGCGGTCATGGTGGAACTGGGCAATCTAAATTCAGAGACCGACGTCAAGCAGATGGTTAATCCACAGTTTCAAGCCCGGATTGTTTCAGCCATTGCCAATGCCATCCAGCGGTTTAAGCCAGTTTATGAAGCTCAGCCCGGCTCTGCTCTTCCGACTCCAAAGCCGAAGGCCGGCCCTGACGTCCGGCCGGGCAAGGGGGAGAAGGGTCCCCCGCGATAACATTTTTGGATGACCTCGAAAGTCGGTCGATAGATGTGGCGATACTTTAAAATCATCATGGTGTCAGCCTTGCTGGTGGCAAGCGTCGTGGGACTCTATTATTTCCGGGGCTTCTCGCGAATTGTCGAATTGTTTCGCCGCGAGAGCGCCCAACCCACCAAACCCTTTCAACCCGCTTCGACGCTGCTGATCAAGCCGGCAGGATCGGTGCCGGTGAAGCTGTATTTTCCATCCCTCGCCAGACCGGGGATGTTGGAGGAGGAAGATGCGGAGATCCGCGCTTCGGAGTTGGCACAGAACCGGGCCAAGCAGATCATCTTAAAGCTGATCGAAGGTTCGAAGAAGAGCTCCGGCCGCACAATCTCTCAGGAAACCGTCCTGAAGGAACTGTTCCTCACTTCCGATGGGACCGCCCTGGTTGATTTTTCAGGGGCCATCCAGAAGAACCATCCCGGCGGGATCGAATGCGAATTACAGACCATCTATTCGGTGGTCGATTCCTTGACGGTCAACATCCCCACCATCCGGCGGGTCCGCTTTCTTATTGATGATACCGAGGTGGACTCCCTGGTGGGGCATTCTGACTTGGCGCAGGCCTTCACCCAGGACCTTAACTACGTGGTGAGGTCCTCGGCCGCCATTCCGGCAGCGGGTTCCCCTGTTCCTGCTGCACCCCCTCCCGCGCCGGAGCAAAAGGAAGACCCACAAAGGAGATTAAAGAGTGCGCACTGATCACCGGGCGAATGATGCTTTGCGAGACGTCACTATCGTCCCGAATTACATCCAGAATGCTGAAGGGTCCGCGTTGATTTCAGTAGGACGAACGCGGGTCATCTGCACTGCGTCCGTTGAGGACACGGTGCCACAGTTTTTGCGGGGTCAAGGCAAGGGATGGATTACGAGTGAGTACGCCATGTTGCCGCGCGCCACATTAACGCGCACCCCCCGCGAGGTCACTCGCGGGCGCCCTTCCGGGCGCACTCACGAGATTCAACGATTGATCGGGCGCTCGCTGCGCAGTGTGGTAGAATTGAGCCGACTCGGAGAGAGAACCGTTTACATTGACTGTGACGTCATCGAGGCTGACGGCGGCACGCGCACCGCGTCCATTACCGGGGCCACGGTGGCTCTGGCTGTGGCCCTGAAACGGCTGTGCGATGAAAAGCGATTGGAGACCACCCCGTTGAAGGAGATGGTGGCGGCCACAAGCGTCGGCTTGATTCGCGGTAAAGCGATGCTGGATCTCGATTACAGTGAAGACAGCACCGCAGAGGTGGACATGAATGTGGTCATGACCGGAGGCGGCCGGTTCGTGGAGGTTCAGGCCACCGCCGAAGGACGCCCTTTTGAGAAGGAACAAATGAACCAACTGCTCTTGCTGGCGGAAGTCGGCATTCAACAACTGATCGAGATGCAAAAGAAGGCGATCCAGAAGGCGTAACCCCCATGACCTCTGTTGAAAAGACCAGGCTTTTTTTGGCGACCACCAATGACGGTAAGATCCGGGAGATTCAACACGCCCTGGACGAGTTGCCGGTCGCCTTTTCCACCCTGAAAGACATCAAGGATGCTGAAATCTGTGCCGAGGAAAAACCGACGGTTTTGGAGAACGCCATCTACAAGGCATTGCATTACAGCCGTTATTCGGACGCCCTGACCCTGGCGGACGACACCGGGCTTGAAGTCGATGCCCTCAGTGGCGCCCCCGGCGTTCATTCGGCGCGGTACGCGGGCGAACATGCCGGCGACCCGGAAAACATTGAAAAGCTCCTGCAGGCCCTCGTGGGGGTTCCGGAGGAGAAGCGGGCGGCGCGGTTTGTTTGCGTGATGGCCATGGCCTTTCGAGGCCGCTTGATCAAATCGTTTCACGGCCATTGTGATGGACGCATCCTCGAGACACCGCGGGGAACAGGCGGGTTCGGATACGATCCAGTCTTCCTCATTCCCTCCATCAATAAGACGTTCGCCGAACTCACTACCGAGGAAAAGAACAAGATCAGCCACCGCGGGAAGGCCCTGGAGAGGGTGCACGACTATTTCTTGTACGCCACCGAAACCGCTTAACTACCCTTGCCTGCCGGATCCCGGCTATGACGGCGGACCTGACCCAGGACCATTTTCAAGACCATTTTCAAGGAATTGACAACCCGCAGAAACTCTTGTAGCTTGATGTTCTGAGGCGTACGGGGCGTAGCTCAGCCTGGCTAGAGCGCTTGCTTTGGGAGCAAGAAGTCGGAGGTTCAAATCCTCTCGCCCCGACCAAACCCTTCCCCGCATTTTTCTCATGCTCAATCTTTTGTGAGCCGAGCCTTGTGATGCTCAAGACGACGGAGATCCTTCTGCCGGGGACTTCTTTCAGACCCAGGCCGCCGTGTCGGCCTTAAACCAACACGGTTTCTCGACACCGACTCAAGGAGCGTCACACAGGGAAAACCCCGCCTGTTGGGTTCTTGCTGGATTGCGGTTTATGCCACAATCGAAATCATACCCAGGATGTGAAGTCCCAGGCTAGTGTCCCCGCTCACTTTTACATGCGACATGGCAGAGTCCCGGTCAATCCCTTTCGTGAAGATCCGCCATGCAATCTCCTGCGGAATCGTCGTATCTGAAACCCTTTCCCCGATGGGTGTCTGTGCAAGCCTCCAGCTCTCGCCCTCGCGATAGAGATACCAGTTTCCACCGCACTCCCCCGAAACATTAAATTGAGCGTATGTTCCCGCTCTTGCGGTTCGCGTGCGATAGGTGAATGGCAGGGCGCGCATGAAACAGTCCAGGACCGGAAAGTAGAACTCGGGGGTCATGATTCCCGGCTTGTCGACGGCCAGCCGGATCTGCTGCTGGTGGTGCCATCGCTCGGTGAATTCGCGGGCGGTATTGAACCAGTTTGCGGACCGCTCTTCACCGGCCCAACTCACGGCGATCGGTGAGGTCGCAAATGGATCCAGCGAGGCGTGGAATTCGCTGAGTAACCCGGAGGCGACTTCGATCATGGAAATCAAAACACCGGGACTCAGCCGGCGATAAAAACTGACGCCTTCCTGATTTAAACGGTTAATGAAAGCCGCCAACTCCTCGTTCGAGGTGATTTTGGCTGTCTCGTGGAAATGCCCGTCACGGCCCATGGAGACGCCTCGAAGTGCAGTATCGAGCAGATGCGCTGTGACGTCTTTGATCTTCCACTTGGGCGCCAGGGTCTGCTTCTCCCAGTCCCCAGGGCTGAGAGAGCGAAGTAATTCGACCAGCATTCGTTCGAGCTTTGGAAACAAAGGGACGGTGACGATGGGTTTCACGGACTCCATTGGATCATTCATTCCTGCATTCTATCCTTGGATGGCGTCTTCTTTCAAATCTGCTGAGGATGAGACCATTTAGCGACAGCAAAGAGGCCGGACTTGGGGAGCATTGTGACTCGCGGTTCTGCCGCCCATCTCGCCTTGCGGGACCAAAAAGCTCCGCCTTTTCGGCTCACCCGAAACCTTTGATCCCCTTGACCCGCCGCTGAATTCAATTTCACGGGAAAGGGCGAATGCCGTCAGAACCATGAAACCATTTTCCCGAAATGCCCTCCGCCATCTCCGGTGAATGAAAAACAGTCCTGTCTCCAATCCCCTGTGGTGTGCCTCACACAACCCTCCCCGCGGGTGTACGTCGATGGGGGCCAAATGTCTTCTGGCCTACCCCAAAAATGATCTCCCCATTTTTCTATTGCTTTCCCATAGGAACGGTGGCACTCTTACTATTGGAACCCAATAGGAGGAGTATGAGCGATAAAACAGAGGTCTGGCAGGGAACCCTGGCCCTGATGATCCTGAAGACCCTCGAAGCGATGGGACCGGGGCACGGTTACGGGATTGCCCGCCGGATCGAGCAGACGAGCGGTAATCTCCTGGTGGTGAATTACGGGACCATTTATCCGAGCCTTCTGAAACTGGAGCAGGAGGGCTACATTGACTCCGAGTGGGGCATGTCGGATAACAACCGCAAGGCTAAATATTACCGCCTCACCCGGGCCGGACGTAAGCACGTGGAGAAGGAAGCGCAGGATTGGGAACAAGCGACGGCCATCCTCGCACGATTCCTGGCGCCAGGGGAGGAGCACTCTTGAGACGACGGCGCGCTGCGGAAGGAGTAAAGCGTGGGGCGGACGTCCCCGTCCGCGCCTTTTAGGAGAAGCTAGGGCAGACGAGGACGTCTGCCCCACATGACAACGAAGGAGTCTCATGAGACGACTGCGCGCCTGGCTTCTGCGACTCGGTGGTGCGTTCAACAAGGAACGGCGTGACCGGGAATTAGCCGAAGAGCTGGAAAGCCATCTCCAGATGCATATCGAGGACAACCTGCGCCGCGGGATGACCCCAGACGAAGCACGGAGGCGGGCGCTGGTCAAGTTGGGCGGCCTGGAGCAAACGAAAGAGCGTTACCGCGAACGATGGGGGCTGCCGCGGCTCGAGACGGTCTGGCAGGACGCACGCTTTGGCCTGCGAATGATGCGCAAGACTCCCGGTTTCACCGCTG
This sequence comes from Terriglobia bacterium, assembly GCA_020073085.1. Lineage (NCBI taxonomy): Bacteria > Pseudomonadati > Acidobacteriota > Terriglobia > Terriglobia bacterium. The sequence continues at coordinate 59,336 of JAIQFV010000018.1, forward strand.
TCATCGTCCTCACTCTCGCGCTCGGCATCGGGATCAACACGGGCATCTTTCAGATTTTCAACGCGCTCGCTTTACGCCCGCTGGAGTTGCCCGGGTCGCAACGGGTCCTCACTTTGTACCAAACCTTCCATCTGAATCAGGGACCGATGCATCGAAACGTCCACGGCTCAGAAAACTTATTCTCGTATTACGAATACATGGAGTACCGGAACCAGAACCACGTTTTTTCCGGTTTGCTGTCCTACGCCCCATTCGTAGAGGTGACATTGGGTGGCGAGCGATCCCGTCAGCTCCTCGGTACCCTGGCGTCGTGCAACTACTTCGACGTGCTGGGTGTGCGACCTGTGCTGGGACGGACTTTCATCGAGTCCGATTGTGCTCAAACCGGTAATGGCGCCGTTGTCGTTCTCAGTGATGAGATGTGGCGCAACGCCTTCGCCGCAGACCCGGCTGTCCTTGGAAGGACGGTTTCGCTCAACCGCGTCCCCCTGACGATCATTGGAGTCACCCCTCGTGGCTTCGAGGGAACCGAGGCGACGCCATCCACATTCTGGACACCGCTCACCATGCAGCCGGTTATTTATCCGGGCCGGGTTGAGCAGGGGGACATGCTGGCGGATGACAATTTGAGCTGGCTGCAACTGATGGGACGCGTCCGCGGCGACTTCTCAAACAAACAGGTCCTGGCTGACCTGAGGGTTATCGCGGCCCGACTGGACGGACGGCATCCCGGGTTTGACACGAAGATCGCCGTCGCGAATTCCACCCTCTTCGTCCGGCCTGAGGAGCATCACCTCATGATCGGCGGCGGGGTTGTGATTCTCTGTGCGGTGGGGCTCGTTCTACTCATCGCCTGCGCGAATGTGGCGAGTCTGCTGCTCGCTCGGGCCGCCGCGCGGCGGCGGGAGATCGCGATTCGTCTTGCCACGGGCGCCCGCCGTGGCCGCCTGGTTCGCCAGCTCCTGACCGAGAGTCTTTTGCTCGCATTGCTCGGAGGCGTGGCGGGTTCCCTCTTGGCATTCTGGTCTTTCGATAGAATATTGAAGTTCACGCTCTTGCACCTGCCCGAAGATCTCCCCACCCTCAATCTGACGATCGCCCCCGACCTCCGCGTTCTGGCCTACATTCTAGTCCTCACGTTGCTCGCGGCAATCGCGTTTGGCCTCGCGCCCGCGTTCGAAGCCTCCCGCATGGACCTGTCTACACAACTCAAGGATGAGGGCGCGGACCTACAGGGCAATCAACCTCTCGGCGCGTTGTTGCGACGTTCGCTTGTAGGATTGCAGATAGCGGTCTCAATGGTCCTTCTGCTCACTGCCGGGCTTCTGCTTCGAGGCCTCTACCGGGCGCAGACCATCGATCCCGGCTTCTCCCTCGAAAACATCACAGCGGTCTCCTCCGATCTTGCGGGTCAGGGCTACTCCGGGGAACGCGCCGCGGCTTTCAGAAGCGAGCTGATCAACCGTCTTTCCGCGCTACCGGGGGTGGAAGACGTGGCACAAGCTTCGGTTTTCCCCCTGGGCAACTCGCACCAAGTCACCCAAGGTTCCATTCCAGGCCATGAGGGAGGCCGAAGGGTTGAATTAAACGCTGTCTCCCGGAATTTCTTCGCCACCATGGCGATTCCAATCGTCCGCGGCCGGACCTTTAGCAATGCCGAGGTTCAGACCGATGCCAAGGTCGTCATCGTGACGGAAGCTGCGGCGCGGCTTTTCTGGCCGGGTGAAGACCCGGTCGGCCAACGGCTCATGATTTACAATCCCGTCTATGAAGTCATCGGCGTTGCAAAGGACGCTCAAGTCTCGCATCTCGGTGAAGCCCATCCCAACTATCTATATCTCCCCGCAGGGGGAGACAAGCTGGCACAACTCCATTTGCTGGTTCGCACTGCCGGAGCCGGCGCTTCGCTGAAAGAGATGCGCTCCGCCGTTCGAGAGCTCGATCCTCAACTCTCGGCCGATGTGGTGCGCCTCGAAGACTATCTTGAGTTCTGGCGCGCCCCGGCACGCGTGGCGGCTGGTTTTTCTGCGGCATTGGGCATGTTGGCCCTTCTGCTGGCATCCGCCGGCGTGTATGGGACGGTCAGTTTTGCTGTCAGTCGCCGCATCCGCGAAATCGGAATTCGCATGGCCCTCGGAGCGGACGGCCAGGATGTCTTGCACCTCATCCTTCGACAGGCCATGCGCCCGGTCTTAATAGGCGCCGCTGTCGGCATCACGGTGTGCGCCGGGGTGTCCTGGGTTCTTTCAAATATACTCTTTGGCCTCAGTAGTCTCGATCCTATCGCCTTTTTCGCTATACCGGCGTTTCTGCTGGCTGTGGCCTTGCTGGCAAGCTACGTTCCTGCCCGCCGAGCCTGCCGCGTGGATCCGATGGTGGCATTGAGGTACGAGTGAGGAGTGACCGGTGGCGAATGGCAAGTGATGGGATCGAATTTGGAGGTCAGAAGTCTGAGGTCAGAAGTCGGAGGTCAGAAGTAAGAAGTCAGATGCTAGGAACCAATTGGCGTTTTCCGACCTCTGACTTCTGACCTCTGACTTCAAAGGGCAGTTGACAATATCAGTTCCAGAGAGAGTCACTCATGCGACAACTACGTGCGTGGTTCCGGCGGCTGGCCGGTTTGTTCAACAAAACTCGGCGTGATCACGAGCTGGCCAGCGAACTCGAATCCCATCTACAGATGCATATCGAAGACAATCTTCGATCGGGCATGATTCCTGCGGAGGCTCGCCGGCAGGCCATCCTCCGGCTGGGTGGCATCGAGCAAGTGAAAGAGCGGTATCGGGACCGTCGTGGAAGCGCCGACTTATCCCCTCCAGCCTGACTGGCGGGTATTTGCCTACCTTACTGTGATGACCATGCTGGCCGGGTGTATCGCGGGGTGGGCACCCGCGCTCGAATCTTTGAAGGTCAATCTCCTGGCATCCTTGAGCGGTAGTGAGAGTGTGTTCGGTCCCGGGACGACACGATGGCGGGCGGGAGATATCCTGATTGCCGCACAAGCAGCCATAAGCGTCGTCCTGCTCGCAATCGCTGGACTCTTTATGCGCGCCCAATACACGATGATTAACGCGGACCCGGGATTTGAGAGCAAGCAGCTGCTCCTGGTTCCATTGGAGATGGATTCGGCGGAGTTTTCGTCGGGTTCTGCTGCCTCATTTTACCGCACCCTGGAACAACGTGTGCGAGCCATACCGGGTGTGCGAGCAATTTGCTATGCCAGTTCGCCTCCGGGTTCGAGCGGGGATGAAGCCGCTATGGAACAAGTCAAGCTCCCGGGTCAAGCGGAAGGATCTGAAAAACTCGCCGGCGTCAATTCCGTGTCACCGGATTTCTTTGAGACCTTCCGAATCCCGATCGTTGCCGGGCGGAAGTTCCGTGAATCAGACGCCGCTTCTCTGGACTCCTCCTCTGCGATCATCGCCTCTGAAACCTTGGCCCGAACATTCTGGCCGGGTGAAGACGCACTGGGCAGGGTGATCGAAGATGCCAGGGGCGGCCGGCTGCGGGTGGTGGGCATCGCACGTGATACGAGGTCCGAATTGGGCGCCCTGGATGGACCTCGCTTCTACCGTCTGTGGATACCTCAAAGCTCCGGCTACTCCTTAATGGTCCGGTTTGTGGGCGCGGCCCGTCCGTCTGCAGAGGTGGTCAGAAACGTGATCAGGGACCTGGATCACGAAATGCCGGCCTGGCCCCGGACACTTCGCTCGTTGCGGGAGGAAGTGGTTGCGAGGTTTTGGGTGGTTGCCCGAATGATTCTATTTCTTGGCGTGGTGGCCTTGGCCCTCGCGGTCATCGGCGTGTATGGCGTGGTCGCTCTTACCGTAAGCCGGCGGACGAAGGAGATCGGCATCCGCATGGCGCTGGGCGCGACCTCGGACCATATCTTTCGTCTGGTTCTCGGCTCGGGCGCCAAGCCGCTTCTCTCCGGATTAGTGGGAGGATTGATCTTGGCTCTGATCGGGGCAATGGCGATGGCCCGGGTGTTACGAGACCTGCCCGTCCCCCTTGAGGCATGGGACCCGCTGGTCTATTTGGCGATTTCAACAGCGGTGTCAGGCTCCGCGATGATGGCCTTGTTCGGGCTTGCCCAGTGGTCGAAGAAAGTCGATCCGATGGTGGCCCTGAGGTATGAATAGGAGTATAGATTGGCAAGGAACTGGAATGAAGTCAGAGTCCAAACATTTTCGAGATCGAAAATGACGATAGCCTCCAATTCGACTCGAGGAGGGATGACCTCACACCAAATCGAAGAGCCGCTGCCTGCGAACGGCCCAATCCTCGCTGGAGAGGATCCGAGGACCGACCTCAATCAATCGTGGCAGCAGATTGAAGACGGAGACAGGACTCCATTTCACGCCTTGTCGAGTGCGGAATCCCTGACCATTGAGTTCATCCGCCACCTGTGTCAGGTTCTTATCCAGGACGATTAATTCCATTGTCCGCAACAGGATCAGCTTTTCGGTCTGTTCTTCTTCGAGCGTCACACAATCGCTTCCCACTTTGAGGCCAAAGGGAACCTCACCACTCAGGACACCCGTCTCCCGCTCTTCCCTTGAGGTCTCACGCTCCCATTCAACAGCCACCAGCTTCCAGCCCGCATCCGTCTTCCGGCGTATGAGTTCCTCAGTCGGAGGAGCGGAGACGACTTCCCGGACCCGTTCGACCTTTGCCATAATCCCTCCCTGCTGTTTTGACCTGGTCTCAGACCTTCCGAGCAGAGTCTCTAAGGCCTATTGTTGAAATCCACTAGCTTGGTCAGTTGGCCCGGCCGTACAGCCCACGACGATGGACCACGTCTGCCTCGCTTCGACGAGAGTCGGGACACTGATCCTCTTAAGAATGAACACAGATTGGTCGAGCAAATTCCGTACCATTCGCATCCTGAGAAATGAGATTGAATTAATGAGGGTTAGTAGAGATTTCCAAATAGCATCTCGCCTCGCGATGTCCAATTGTGGGATTTCCACTCCCAATATCGGCCAATGGAAGGCCTCGATTGGGAATTATTAAGTAGCGACTCGTCCTGCAATATTCAGTCTGCTTTGACCAGAGCCAAACAATCACCATGGGGATTGCCTACTGCTCCATGTAGAGTGTGTGAAACCTCAGGACATCTGCTCCAATCGGTTCGGCTAGCGGCATTACTGATTGGAATGTCTACTTTGACTTTTTGGCCTTCTAGATTTAAGGCCGACTACCATCCCCCTATTTAAGGTTCTAGGGAGGGTTCTACGATCTTCAGCGTTTTCAGATAGGGGGCTCCTGCTTGGGGGAAAACGCTCTGATTGTCACCATTCTAATTGTCAAATAGAAACATGTGTTTCATAAACAAACATCAACAATAGTAGCGAATCATTAATGAACATCAAGACTGCCAATAAATAACAACAAATAAACTATAATAACATTATTATCAATACATTATACTGTTTTTTTTGGATTGGCAAAACGGTTGCTGTAGTAAGTGCGTATCGTGAGTTTGAGGGATTGGAACAAAGGAGACAGGGGAGGATATATGATGAACGAAAGGGTAGCTCAACTGCTGGTCAATGACATCATGAAGTCCTATTGGGATTCCCGGGACATCCATAAGTCCGATGATTTCGTTACCACTGAGAAATTTGTAAAAAACCTAAGCGACCTTCAACTCCAGCTCGAGTTCGCCCTCTACTTCCTCTGCGGGTACGAAAAGAAAGACATCTCCAAATTTCTTCGCAGAAACAAGACCCGAGTTGAGCGAGAAATCAGTCGGATGCAGGAAATGTACCTGTTGCTGGTCAGGCCTCGAGGGAATGCATAGTGCTTCGACGGACAGTAGGAAACCCGACTGACCCCAGGCAATTGAGGTCCCACATTTCGTATTGCAAGACAACGACTCACAGGAATTATCTGAACCGGGCCAAGAATTTGAAGTTTAAGGAGTTCTAAAAGAAGAATCCTCTCCAAAGATCCTGCCACAACATCCCTTCCACCCTACGGCCCCGCTTAGGCGGGGCCGCTGCCTTTAGGAGCTACGGCGCAGTTTTTTCATCAATAGCTTATTCCTAGTTGCGAAATTAGGGGTTCTGTTGGCGAGCTAAGGTCGGAAAAGGGCCGCGAAGATGGTTGAGGGAGTCGACGAGGGATCCTTTTCCCGTCCCCGTCTCGCACGGAAGGACACCTGGCGACCCGATTAAGCTGTCGAGTCAGATTGCTATGAATGCATCCCAGTCCTTGACTCTCTGAGATCTCTCGCCCCAGGCATGAGGGGGGGGAGTGGCCTATCGCGGATTGGATGGAACCTTTTTCCCGAAGCTCAGAGGGGTTCCATCATCGCTAAACAAATTAAGAGTCGATATAGTAGAACCGGCCGTATTGAGCAAGATGAATTCGGTGCGAAATCCGCCTCCATCTGCAATCTGCGGGAAGATGATAGGGGCGGGGGCAGCCGCATTGGCGTCTGCGATGGGAAACGTAGTCAGGAGAAAGTCACCCCGGGAATTTGTCAGGGAACGCAGGGTCAGGGCAACGAATGGAACAGGGGACGTGATATCCAGAACTCCGGTAAAACCAGCCGGAAGGGACGGGATGATTTCATTAATGAATTTCGCGTCATGACCATTACCCTTCAAATCCACAATGCCGCTTCCCAATTGAACGGCGCCGTCAGGCTGAAAGGCCGTGACTTTCACTTGAAAGGGCACACTGCTGGGTGAGGCAAGGGCCAATCCCGTGTTGTGACCTTCGGATTGATCAATGAAGATATGGGCATGCGTCGTAGGAACTGCCGGCGGAACTCCTGATTCGGTGACCAGCGTTCCCGCCGGCGTGAAGCTCACTAGGGCCTGTCCAGCCGGGGTATTCGTCCCGATCCTCGGAGTGATTTGAACCGAACCGGTATTAATAATGTCAGGCGCGCCATCGGTCGACAAGATGTAGGCTGCGAAGGGTAGAATGGAGTAGGTGAATGTCGAACTTACGCCGGGCGGATCTCCTACCCGATGTATCCCTAGCGGAGCCCCCTTGTTATCCAGGATTTGAACGGTCCCGGTTTCGGTAGCATTGGAGGGGTTCATGAGGACCACGGAGGTGGTAAATCCCCCGCCATCGGCGAGCTGCGGAAAGAAGAGGGGTCCAGCCGTTAAGGGTTTGGTCAAGTCTGCCACGGGCGTCGTTGTGAAGAGCGATTCCCCCCGCTGATTTGTGGTCTGCCTCAATGCCAGGATTGAGACCGGCTGATCGCTGAAAATCTCCAGCACCCCGAACTTAATGTCAGTTGGAAAATTCTGGGGCAAGACAAACCCTGGCGCGAATTCGCTGAGCTGGTTCATAAATTTAGCGATATGAGTCCCAGGGAGAAGTACGCCGCCCCCGAATGCCAAAAGTGCCCCGCTCGAATTGTTCAAATCAAAAAAGACGTTCGCCTGAGACGCCCCGGTGTTCACGATGGCGATCCCGGTATTGATGTCGAGCGCTCCGACGTCTGCAGTATTGGATTTGGTGGCGACCCCCAACCGATAGTCGACGAAGATTTCTGCGTCGGTGGTTGGAGGCGAAGCGGGGACACCTACCTCACTGATCACCAAGCCGTTCTGGGCAACGCTGAATACCGCGATCCCATAGGGGGCGCTCACCACGCTGGGATCCCCACCTCCATGGACCGCCTTCTCGGAACTCAAATCCAGAGTGGCGTACCCGGTATGTACAATCCGGTCCGCCCCGGTCGTGGACGCCGTACTGGCCCCCGCGGCAGGGAGAAGGAGGTCAATCTGAGAATTCCCTACCCCGGGTGGAGTCTGTGTCAGCGTGAAAACTAGGCCGGCGATCGTCAATTTGGCGGTGCGCGGTGTGGAGCCAGCGCTTGGTAACACCGTATAGCCCACCGTCCCGTTCCCCACCCCGGAGTTTCCTGAAATAATTACGACAAACGGGGAGTTGCTAACCGCTGTCCATGGACACGTCGAGGGCGTCGTCACGACCACGCTGTTGTCCCCCCCACTCGAGGTAAACGTTCTGCTGGTTGGTGTAAGCCGGGTGGGATTGGAGATGGCGACTGAAGCAGTGCTCTGATTATTACTGGGGTCAGGATCAATGAATGGATTCGGATCGCTACTTGAGGAACCGATGGAGGCATTGTTGAGCAGGACAATACCATCGGCCAAGGCACACCCCACGGTAAGAGTCAGCACAACGAGGCTCGGTCCACCCACCTGCAACGATTGATTCACGCAAATGATCGTGGTGGTGACCCCCACCGGGGGGGGTGCGCATGCCCAACCCGGAGGAGCGGACAGGGCGCGAAAAGAGGTGTTGTCCGGCATGGGAATAGTAAGAATGACGTTGGGTGCGGCCGACGGTCCCCGATTAGAGATAGAAACGACAAAATCAAAATTGGAGGCCGTGACTGCCGGATTGGATGAGACAGCGGATGAGATCAGCACATCCGCACTCGGGGCCTGTGCCATCGTAACAGTTAGACTAGTGAAATGACACAAGAGCGCAAAAACAGCCAGTTCGACCCAAGTCAGAAGACGACTCATATGCCGACAATTCTCTTTATTTTGGTTCATGTTCCTTACCTCCGACGTGTTTGACTCCGCACTGGCAGATGAGCGGATCATTCCCAGCCTGCATCCGTTCATCAGGGATTATCGGGGATAAACTGAAGAGGATACCTCCCAAAAAAATCAGTTGAATACGCGTGCTTCCCGTTCAAGTGTTTCGAGTCAAGGTCGTTCCAAACCCCGCCGGGCCCGCTCAGGCGAGAACCACTTTCGGCTCCCGGCCATGAACCCCTGCCGTGGCGTTTCGTGTGTCTACAATCCGCCGGGCGCTGGCTACGATGGCAGGGTAGTCATAGCTCGAGTGGTCTGTCGCGATCACGACGCAGTCATAGCTCGCTAAATTCTCATGAGTCAAGTCCACTGACTTCAATTTGAAGTCATACTTCCGCATCTTATGCAGGGTGGGAAAGTACGGGTCGTTGTAATCCACTTGCGCTCCGCGGTCCTGAAGCAGTTGAATGATCTTCAGTGACGGAGATTCACGCAGGTCATCGATATCCCTCTTGTAGGAAACCCCCAGGACCAGGATGCGGGAACCATTAACGCTCTGGCGATTGCGGTTGAGGGCCTCGGTGACCGACTCTACGACGTGAAACGGCATCGCGGTGTTGATTTCACCCGCCAGCTCAATAAAGCGGGTGGGAAAATCATATTCCTTGGCTTTCCAACTCAAATAGAAGGGATCGATCGGGATGCAATGTCCGCCCAGGCCCGGACCCGGATAAAACGGGGTGAATCCGAAGGGCTTCGTGGAGGCGGCACTGATCACCTCCCACAGATCGATATCCATGCGTTGGCAAAGCAGTTTCAGCTCGTTCACCAGCGCGATGTTGACACAGCGGTAGATGTTTTCCAGGAGTTTGCTCATTTCGGCCACACGGGGAGAGGAAACGACCACCACCTTCTCGAACATCTTCTCATAGACCTCTCTCACAAGAATCCGGGAGTCCTCATTGATTCCGGAAACGACCTTTGGAATCTGATGGGTTTTGAATTGCTTGTTGCCAGGATCCTCACGCTCCGGGGAGAATCCCACATAAAAATCCCTGCCAGCAGTCAATCCGCTCTTCTCCAGGATTGGCACCAGCAACTCCTCCGTGGTCCCAGGATATGTGGTGCTCTCCAGGACCACCAGTTGTCCCCGTTGTAAATGGGGAAAAATGGATTCTCCGGTTTGCACAATAAACGTCAGATCCGGCTCCATCTTTTCAGTGAGCGGTGTGGGAACGCAGATGATAATTGTCTTCACATCCTTCAGCTCGGCAAAATCAGTCGTCGCCTTGAATTTGCCGGCCTGGGTGATGGATCGGATGGATTCTTCAGGGATGTGCTTGATATAACTCTTCCCGAGGTTGAGCAACTCGATTTTGCGGGGATCGATGTCGAATCCGTGGACATCGCTCCCGCGGGTTGCAAATCCGATGACGAGCGGCAATCCCACGTAACCCAATCCGATGATGCCGATCGATGATGCATAATTAGACATGTAAGCTCCGCAAGAATAGGATCATTTTTGAGACAGGCGAAAGGCATGAACTCCACGACGGCAAGCAGATAAATTTTAGCACAAGTGCGGCGGGCGTGAGAACCGGTTAAGCGTCAGGAGGCCGCGGTTGCCGTGTGTTCTCTTCTCCCTCCGGCCCCCTTCAGTTTGTGCGCCTCCCCTGAATTCAGGATGGAGAGCAGGGCATGCATGGAGGAGGAGATAATTCGGCCTTTTCGGAAGATAATCGCCAGGGGCCTTTCAAAGGGGAAATCCATGACTCTCAGGCTCCTCAACTTCCTGTTTTTGACTTCAAGTTCCGCCACCTGCCGGGGAACCATGGAGAGGCCCAGTCCCATTTCCACCGTGCGCTTGATCAATTCGAAATTGTCATACTCCATCTGGATGTCTAACTGGACCCCCAGCCGGCGAAGAGCCTGCCGGATGGCCTTTCCGGTGGGAAGGCGTTCAGGCAGGAGCACGAACTTCTGGTTAAGGAGATCGCGGAGGTGCACATTGGAGCGTCGTGCCAGAGGATGGTGGGGCGCACAGATCAGGACGATGGAGTCGGTCACAAACGGGATGGAAGCCACTTCGGGCCGGGCGACCGGGTAAGCCACGACCCCCAGGTCGAGGTCACCCGCGGCAATGCTGGCATAGATTCTGTCTGGCAAATCGTATTCGACGTGAAGATCAATTTTGGGGTAGCGGCGGATGAATTTCTTCAGATATGAAGGCAGCACGTAAAGTCCGATGCTGGGTGAGGCCGCCACCTTCAGGCGTCCCATGGGTTTGCTCTCGCTGTCCAGCATCTCCTGGCGGGCTTCGTCCAGCCTGGAGAGGATGTCGCGGGCATAGGGCAGAAATAGCTTGCCGTTTTCCGAAAGCAGAACGCGGCGACGGCTGCGCTCAAAAAGGCGAACCCCAAGCTCCGACTCGAGCTGTTGGATGCGACGGCTGACTGCCGGCTGAGTAAGAAAATTGTTCCGCGCCGCCCGGGTAAAATTCTTAATGCGCGCCAGATCCAGGAAAAGCTTCAGTTGAGTCGTGTCCATCGGAGTTATCCAAGTTTGACATCAGTTTTATGATTTTAATTCATTTTAGGCATAGAAGCGAATAATGATATCATCTGAGGCTGGCTTCATTTAGGAAAGTTCCGCTTCACGGCGGGCCTCGAATAAATAAGGAGTGTGCGCGATGTCCAATGGAACCCTGACAGCCCCTGCCTCGGCCACCGAAGTACAGGGGGGTCCCCAGGAGATTGTCAATGACTTTTCCATCCAGGTGGCGACAGTCAACGGGTCGGGAAGTCAATCGGCCAACAGCGTTTTGATGCGCTCGATCTTTCTGATGGGGGTCCCCGTGAGCGGGAAGAACATCTTTCCCTCCAACATCGCCGGCCTGCCGACCTGGTATACGATCCGGGCCAGCCGGCACGGATACGTCGCTCGACGGCGGGAGGTCGACCTCTGTATTGCCATGAATCCCGAGACGGCCAGCGAAGATGTCAGGAACGTGCGGCCCGGGGGGGTCGCCATTTACGAAGAGGCGTTGAACCTCCCCGCCTTGCGTCAGGATATAGCGCTCTACCCGGTCCCCTTTGCAAAGCTTGCCACTCAAACCTCGCCCGAGCCCAAGCTGCGCAAATTGCTGGCCAATATGATTTACGTGGGGGTAATGGCCGAACTTCTGGGCATCGGCCGGGAGGAGGTAGTCGCAGCCATCAAGACGCAATTCAAATCCAAGGCCAAGGCCGTGGAGTTGAATGTGAAGGCGATCGATCTGGGAATCGATTATGCGCGGGCCCGGCTGGAGAAGAAAGATCCTTTTCGGGTCGCGCGGATGGACCGGACAACCGGAAAGATCATCATTGACGGCAATTCAGCGGCCGCGCTGGGTTCCATGTTCGCCGGTTGCACGGTGGTGACCTGGTATCCCATCACCCCCTCTTCCAGTCTCTGTGAAACCATGATTGAGTATTTCTCCCGGTATCGAATCGATCCGGAGACGGGAAAGGCCACCTTTGCCATAGTCCAGGCGGAGGACGAACTGGCGGCGCTCGGAATGGTGATTGGCGCAGGCTGGGCAGGGGCCCGCGCGATGACGGCCACTTCGGGGCCGGGGATTTCATTGATGGGGGAGTTTGCGGGCCTTGCTTATTTTACGGAGATTCCCGCGGTCGTTTGGGACATTGAGCGGATTGGCCCGTCAACCGGACTTCCCACCCGAACATCACAGGGGGATGTCTTGTCTGCCTTCTACCTCTCCCACGGCGACACCAAGCATATCGTTCTGTTCCCTTCTTCGGTCGAGGAGTGCTTCGAGTTTGCAGGCACTGCGTTTGATCTGGCCGAACGGTTTCAGACCATTGTTTTCGTGCTCAGCGATCTTGACCTCGGCATGAACAATTGGATGGCTCATCCCTTCGCCTATCCTACCAAGCCGCCGGATCGCGGCAAGGTCCTCACCCGCGAGGACCTCGAACGCCTCGGCCAGTTTGAGCGGTATCGCGATGTCGACGGGGATGGGGTCCCCTATCGCACCCTGCCGGGGACGCAGCATCCCCTCGCCGCCTACTTCACTCGCGGCAGCGGCCACAACGAGAAAGCCGGCTACAGTGAGCGCCCCGAGGACTACAAGAACCTCATGGATCGGCTGGTACGGAAGATGGATACGGCCCGTTCCTATGTTCCACAGCCTCTTGTGGACATCAACCCCAAGGCCAAAGTCGGACTCATCGCCTATGGGACCACGGATTGGGCCGTCGTTGAGAGCCGCGATCAACTCAGGGAAGAAGGGATAGAAAGCAGTTACCTCAGGATTCGGGCGCTTCCTTTCACCCCCGATCTGCAGGAATTCGTCGAGCGCCATGAGCGCGTTTACGTCATTGAACAAAACCGCGACGGCCAAATGGGTGACTTGATCAAGTTGAAGGTCGGCCGCCAGTGTGATCGCGTACAGAAAGTATTACATTACAGCGGTTACCCGATCGATGCCCGGACCATCACCGAGGCCGTCTCAACCGCTGAAAACAAGCTGAGGGAGGAAAAGTAAATCATGACTACGGTCAATCCTAATCTCCCATCGAAAACCAACCGCCTGGGTTTGCCGATGACAGAGTACAAGGGCCTCGACTCCACGCTGTGTGCGGGGTGCGGGCACGACGGCATTACCAGCCAGATCGTCAAGGCTTTTTATGAGTATGGCGTGGAGCCGCATCGCGTTGCCAAATTCAGTGGAATCGGTTGTTCCTCCAAGACGCCGGCCTATTTCATCGGCAACTCGCATGGCTTCAATGCCGTGCACGGCCGCATGCCGGCCGTCGCCACCGGGGCGATGCTGGCGAACCGAACCCTGATCGGCATCGGGGTTTCCGGGGATGGCGATACGGCGTCCATCGGCATAGGTCAATTCGTTCATCTTCTCCGCCGTAACATCCCCCTGATTTACATCATTGAGAACAACGGCGTCTACGGATTGACGAAGGGACAGTTTTCGGCCACCGCGGATGTGGGATCAAAGCTGAAGAACGGAATTGTCAATGAACTCCCGCCCATCGACTGCTGCGTTTTGGCGATTGAGCTGGGGTGTTCTTACGTTGCCCGGTCTTTCGCGGGGGATCCCAAACAGCTCGTGCCACTCATCAAGGGGGCGATTGCCCACAAAGGAACGGCCTTGCTCGATGTCATCAGCCCCTGTGTCACCTTTAACAACCACGAGGGCTCCACCAAGAGTTTTAAGTATGCGAAGGAGCACGAGGAACTCCTCCATGAAATCGGTTTTGTTCCCTACTTCGAGCAGATTCAAGCGGACTACCCCGAGGGGGGCGTCAAGGAGGTCGAACTGCACGATGGATCCCACATCCGTTTGCGAAAGCTGGACCGGGATTACGATCCGTCGAACAAGCCTCAGGCATTGCAGCTGATCAGGAAGGCGAATGAATCAGGTGAGTTGGTCACCGGCCTGCTTTTCTATGACCGTGAGAAGAAGGATTTCATCGAGGATCTCAACATGACGGACGACCCGCTGGCAACACTGCCGACCGATCGAGTCCGTCCCTCCCGGGAGGCCCTGGCGGAAATCAATCGGGAGTTCTCATAAGAAGATTCAAAAGAGACGAGACTCAGCCTTCAATACGGCGGGCCGCATTTCACACCCAACCGACACGGACTCCCGCTGGATCAGGGGCGCAGACGATGCCCTGTAAACCATCCGGACATTCTGCGCCCTGTCCGACTTCGGGGGTCACCACTTATCGCCGTACCTCGACCCTTTGGACGTTTTCCGATCGGTTCAAACCCGCATCCGATCCCACCAGAACAGGCTCCTGAACCACAGGTAATTCTGACCTCCGCGGGGGGCCTGCCATGAATTCCTGGAATTGTCTGAACCACTCCTGATCGACCCTGATGTCGAGGATTGATACTTCATTCTCCCCCTCCCCGTCAGAGGCGCTTTTGTGGACGAGGGGGCCCAAGGGGTCGGAGGCAAAGACCGCATTGAGATCCACCAACGGGAAACTGGTCCCATAGCCGGTGTTGACGGCCTTCAGAATTTCGTTTGCAAGAAGCGCATAGCCGGTATTCGTCGGGTGGATAAAATCGAGGGCGATAATCCCGCCGAGAAAATTGGCCGTGAGTTTTCGTCCCCCGACCACGATTCCGTTCGCTTTCACATTGTTCAGCACTCCAAAGAAATCGGCCATGGGAATTCCCAAGGTTCCAGCCGTCGACTTAATGAAGTCATTTTCCTTGAGCAAGGCCGCCCTGATCGTGGCGGCATCCGCGGCTGTGAGCACGGAACTGCGGGGCAAGGGTCCCGGAACCTGTCCGGCGAGGATGGAGGTCGCCAGGGCGATGGCCGGGGCATACACCCCGTCGCCTGCCGAGATTCCCAGAACCGGTCCGATGACGGAAAGGGGCGCCCCCGCGGTCGCCGCCACCACTTCAGCCGGAATCACCAGGGGGGAGGCGGTCACATCCGGGATGTTGGCCGTCACCACCTTGGCGCCCGCTGCCTTAATCCGCTGCATGGCGGTCAGGTAGTCCGCCGAAAAGGAGGCAAAGGGAGTAACCAAAGACACGTTGTTTGAAGTGAACGCCCCAAGGACATCGTTCCCTCCAAACCAGGCAATGACAAATGTCGGATGCAGGGCTTCGACCTGTTCAATTTCCGAGCCGGTCGTAACCGCGCCCGGCACCGCCAGCCCCGGGATCCCGAGAATCAGATCGCGCAGAATATCGCCCGGCCGATTCACCGGATCCGGAAGTTGTGGACGCTGGGTCAGCACATCATGAACTTTGAATCCCGGGATCGCCACGTTGAAGTGAAAGGAATTCCCCACCGGCGGCAGCAACAAACTCCCCACCGAGGACGACGAGGGGACGATACTCCCGCTGGGGGTGATCGTTAAGGTCGCTGGAATTCCCGGGCGGGTGATGGTGGGCAGCGGCAGGAAGGCACCCATCTGCCGTGCCACGAAAGCCGGGAAACTATTCCGCTGCCCGTCGATGGAAAGGCCTCCACTTTGGAACCCGGCCACGAAACTGTCACCCACGGCCATCACCAAAGTGGTGTCCACCCCACCACCCTGGGCGAACACGACACAAGAGTACAAAAGGACCAGAACAACAGTCAGACCGGCCTTCCCACAAGACCCTAATGGTTTCATTAGACTTCTCCTATCGAAGTTGTATTCGGCTATTCTATTGGTTTGGGAGGGTTCTGCATCAATCGAGAAAATTTCTCATCCTTGATGAGAGCAGCAAATGCCTGGTCCTTATAAAGTAGATCCGTTTCTTTAAACCCTTCTTCCATGGCTCGAGCCAGGTAGTCGATGGCGCGGTCCACATTGCCCATTTCGGCATAAATTTTCGCGAGGTAGAAGTGGTACTTGGCCCGATTGAACCCCGTGGTGCGGACCATACTTCCGGTGGCACTGATGTGTTCCATGAGGTCCGGATCCTGGTTAAAAGCGAGCTGGTACTCGGGGAACGCCTTTTCATAGTCCTCTTTGGCAAACCACGCGCTTCCCAGGTTGAAGTGCATCGTGGCCGCTTCCGGTTTCAGCTTGACCGCTTTCTTATAATACCGGATGGCCTTGCTGTACTTTTTCTCCGCAAAGGCGACTGTTCCCAGGTTATTGAGCGCCTCGGCGAAATTGGGGTCGAGCTTCACCGCCTTCTCGTAATTCTTCCGCGCCAATCCCAAATCCTGTTTGCGGTGATACGCAACACCGAGGCGGTTGTAAAGAGTGGCGTCCCGGGGTGCCAGGGCGAGACATTTCCCGTAGGTTTCAATGGCATCGTCGTATAGCTTCCTCGCCACCATCGATTCCGCCCTCTTGATCAGGTTGTCGAGTTCGGGGCTGGGTGGGCTGGTCTGCGGGGTGTCAGGCCGACTGAATCCGATGAGGACCAGAGGGGTGGACAACAAAAATAAAATCAAGAACGCAACAAACCAATGAATGCGTTTCATAGGCTCCTCACCTTTTGACGGAAGGTTAGCACAACGGGCTGTCCACGTAAATGCCCTCAGAATCATTTTACAAGACCGGGCCCGGACATCATCGGCCTGCAGTGCGGGAGAAACACAAACTCACGCCTATTGGGACAGCTGTTCCGGGCTTCCACTCCGCAATCCGAAATCCACAATCCGCCATCGAACCGAGCGATCGTTGAGATTGAAGGAGCCGCTCTGCGTAGATCCGAATGATGAGCGTCTAATACCCCATGGTCCGTTCCCATTCAGCACATTTGTTGCATTTCCCGCAAGGACGGCGGTCGCGGACGGGGGCCAGGCATGAAAACGACAGGTTTAACGGCAGGTCCAAGTGCTTGCCCACCTGGAGGACCTCCGCTTTTGACAACTTTAGGAAAGGGGTCAGTACGCTCAATGGACAATTGAGCGCTAAAGAGAGCGCTTTCTCAGCCGACCGAAAAAATCGTGGTGTCGCATCAGGAAACGGATTACCTTTGAGCGGTCCCATGGCAATCGTTTGGATCCTCTCCCGGCCACAAAAAACAGCGGCCTTCGACAATAGCAACAGATTTCTTCCCGGCAAATAAACCTGCTCGTCGCCGGACGTCCGGCCGGGGACCCGATTCCTGGGCAAGTTCTTCCGCTCAGGGCTTGTGCCCTTTTGATGAACCTCCGGCAAGGACCAGTGCGATCCGTAAACGTCCCGAACCGGCAAGTTGAGCACCGTCAGGGGATGAAGAACAGCGTGCTGAATTGTCTCGGTTCTCTTCCGAGTTCCTGGGGAGAGTCGAGAAAGGGCCTTTAAGTATTTCCTCAGCCAGTAAATCTCCGCCCTTTCCCAGCGCAATCCGCATCGGATGTACACAGGGAAAGTCTCCCGAAACTGCTGAGCCATACGCCCGAGGAGAACACAACTATCCAGTCCTCCGCTTGCCAGGACACAAACTTTTGAATGAGGAGAACTTCTCTGACCCAACGATTTTCTCAAGGATGTTTCTTCCACAGAAGTCATGGGCGGGTGCTGCTGTCGTGAAATTCGTTTAAACATCTGGGATCCGGACGATCATTCGATGAAGGATAAACCGGCTGATGGCATTTGTTGAAGCCTTTTGTAAAAAGGGTCGGGCTTTGAGCAACGGGCTGGGGAATCCTTCGAATCGATCGGAGTGTAACAGCCGCCAACGCGATGTCACCTCAACCATCCGATGCATGGCCACGTCAACGTCGCCTTCGAACCATCAATAAATCCCATCCCTTGCATCTCAACGGGGAGTGACTGCGGCCCCCGTTCCGTGCCCCTTCAGGTCCCGCGCCGCAACAACCAGAGACTCTTGATGTCTGGTGAATATCCGGCCTGCTCCGGGAACGGATTGAAATTCTCCTTGTAAATGACCTGCAAGCTGGCCCGCCGGGCGGCCTCCCGAACCCTGGCCTCCGGAAACCATCTCTCTTCGATGGCATCCAGGGTGCAAACGTAGCGTCCCTTTCGCTTCAAACATATCGCCAGATATGCGGTGGCGCGCTGGCGTCTCCGATCAATCTCATCGCAACGCATCAGGAGAAAGCGCGACTTGCGAACAACCGAAACTCCGCCCCATACTTCCTCAAAGCAACTCCGGTGATTCAGATCAAAGATGAAATGGCCTCCCGGAACGAGCGTCCGGCTTACCGCTGTAAACATGGCATCCAAATCACGCCCGGAGAGCAGATGATTGACACTGTTAAACACGGAGGTCACCAGGTCGAATCTTCGTGCCAGGACAAAGGACCTCATGTCGCCGACTATCCAATCCACGGCGACCCTTCTCTTCCCCGCCTTCTGCCGGGCCAGCTGCAGAGCGGCATGGCTCGCATCCAGGCCGGTCACTTGCAGGCCGCGCAACGCCATTCTGATCGCGAACGAACCTGTTCCACATCCGAGATCGAGCACAGACCGCAGCCGGATCCGGTGCTCACGGATGAGCCGGTCGACCCACGGGAGAATCAGGTCAGAAAATTCGGGGCCGAAGGTGCGCCAATACTCATCTGCCACGCCGGCAAAATGGTCATACCGAACTCGTCCGCTCACCTCGCCGTCCTTCCTTCAATTCCTTGAGCGAGTAATGTGTCCCGCGCCAGGTGACCCCTCCGCCCAGCAAGGTAACAAAGGCCGAGCGGAATGTGATGTAGATCATCACCAGGGCTGCCAGAGGATGGGTTGCCGCAAACAGAAGACTAACTCCTGTCCCACGGGACGAAAGGTGATACAGCGCAAATAAGGCCGCAACACTCGCTGCCGAGAGCCATCCCGACAAATGGGGCAGCCGCATCATTGCCACGAAGGGAACCACCGAAAAGAGCAGAATCCCGGCTGATGCGCCAATAGCTTTCGCCAGACTGTAGTTGAGCGCGGCAAACAAATTCTTCGTCAGGCCCTGTGCAATCCCCGTAACCCCCACCTGCCATCGGACCCGGATGGCACCGAGGCCGATGATCACTTTAACTCGAGCCCCGGCTCGCTTCATCAACCAGCATAACCGGGCATCGTCGATGACCTCGAGCGCCAATCGCCTGTGGCCTCCGGCCCATTCATAGGCCTCGCGGCGAACCAGGTTGAATGCCCCCGTCGCAAAATAGGCACCGGATTTGGGATTATTGACACGCCACGGCGCATAAGCCACAAAACTGAGCAAGCCAAACATGGCAATTACGACACGCTCCCAAAATCCGCCCAGTACCAGTCCCGGGTAAAGGGTCAGCAGGTCAATATTTTGTGCCCCCGCAAAACGTACAGCCCGTCTCAGCGCAGCGGGCTCATACACGACGTCGGCATCCGTGAACAGGAGCCACTCCACCTGCCCGGCTCGCTGTACCCCACTCCACAGGGCATGCGTCTTGCCAAGCCAGCCTGGGGGGAGCTCCCGAATCGTTTCGATTGTGAGGTTCGAAAATTCCCGCGAAAGCTTCAAAAGCACGGGGGCCGTATGGTCGGTGGAACGATCATCCACGACGATGATCTTCAAGCCAGGATAGTCCTGGGTCGCAAGACTTCGAAGGGCGGGTTCGATGGAGTGCTCCTCGTTACGGGCAGGGACAATCACTGTCAAGGAGGGCCAATTGATATTCGGCAGCGCATCGGCGGGAAGCTCTGCCAAACGCTCGATGTCACGCCCGCGCAGGAGCCAATCGAGAAGCATCCCCCACCACAGGACCAGCGGGGCAAGCAGAGCAGTCAAGAAGAGCGCGTGAAGAAAGACCAAGTAATCCTCAACCCCGGTTTGTACCGCGAATCAAGCTTACGCATCAAATCCACGGCGAGGCACCCAAAGATCTAACGACTGAAGTCGTTACTACGCTTCCGCCCGGAGTGGCGGCGATGGACATGTGGAAAGGTCTCCACGCGGTTCCAGTAGCTTCGGTCGATGAGTTCCAGGACCCGGTCCAGTGGGATTTCGGGCGTCACAGACACAGCCACCCACCCGTTACGGGCCAGCCGGGTAAAACTGTGAGGGTGGACAAAGCCCAGCCCGAGGGCAAGCTCCGCCTCCTGGTCGGGAAGCTTCATTTCAATCAGGACTGTACGGGGGCGCAAGATAAGTGTAAAGAAGACCTGTTCATCGTAACGGTAGGCAAGCCCTCCCCAGAGCTTCCCTTCACTTACTCCTGAAAGCTCGCGAAGAGTGTCCCTCAATGACTCGTGGATTTCCTCGAGTCGCTGGTGTTTTTCTCGTGCGATCGGGGATTGCGGTGTCAATCGTTTTTTCATAAGAGTACAGCGATCAGCCATCGGCAGTCAGCTATCAGCCGTCAGCAATCAGTCATCCGAGCAAAGAGAGCAATCACTTGCTTCCACCGGCTGAGTGCTTCGGCTCAGTGTTCTTTGTAGAGAGCGGTTCGCTGACCGCTGAAGGCTCCATGCATCTCACTGACAACTGAAAACTGGCAACTGACAACTGTTTCTTCACTGCTTGTAAATCTTCCCGTCTTTCATCACAAATGAAACTCTCTCCATCAGTGAAATATCAGACAGCGGGTCACCGTTAACGGCCACAATATCCGCCAACTTTCCCGTCTCGATCGAACCGATCTTGTCCTCCATATCCAGTGCCTTGGCAGCGACTGATGTTGCCGACTGAATTGCCTGCATCGGGGTCATCCCGTACTTCACCATCAAAGAGAACTCTTTGGCCTCATTCTCGCTCCAGGCGAAACCGCCGGCATCAGTTCCAAAGACGATGGTGGCCCCGGCCCTGAGCGCTCGACCGAAGGATTCGCGGGCGATATCCATCAATTTGACCCAGATCGGTGCGCCGGCCTGTGCACGCCCCTGGGCAACGTACACCCCGACATAAAGAGTGGGACAATAGAAAACGTTCTGCCGCTTCATCTGCGCCAGGATCTCATCACTTAAATAATCTCCATGCTCAATGGAGTCTACGCCGGCGTCCAGGGCATTCTTCTCTCCGGGGGTCGCCATCGCGTGGGCGGCGACTTTATGGCGTTCCCGGTGCGCCTCATCCACGATGGCTTTCATCTCCTCCGGCGTAAAGGTCGGAATGGAGGAGAGCGTCCCGTCCGGCTTGACGTAGTAGCTCCGATCGGCATACACCTTGATCCAGTCGGCGCCGTACTTGATCTGCTCGCGCACGGCCCGCCGGCACTCTTCCGGACTGTCGCAGGTTTGAACTCCCACCGGGACATGAACCTCCGGCGCATAGCCAAGTAAGGGATACGCGCCTGTCACATCCAGCGCTCTCGTGGAGACAATCAATCGGGGTCCGGGGATGAGGCCATTATTGATGGCCCGTTTGACGTCGACGTCAGAGTACCCGGCCCCTTCCGTTTCCAGGTCGCGCAGGGTTGTAAATCCATTTTCCAGAGCCGTCCGCGCATTCACCGTGGCGGTAATCGTACGATACTGGGGCGATTGTTTTAGCAACTGCTCGTCGTAATCGGCCGCCGTAATGTCGCCCTGTAACAAAAGGTGTGTGTGGGCATCGATTAATCCCGGCATCACGGTCGAATGGGAAAGATCGATGACCTGTGCGCCCGCTGGAACGGCCACACTGGTCCCAACGCTCTTAATCTTGTTCGCCTGTACCAGAATGGTCACATTCGACTGCGGTGAACTGCTCTTGCCATCAATCAGCTTCCCCGCCCGGATCGCAATCACGGGGGATTGACTTTGGGGGCAGATCAGAGAAGGACTCCCAAGGCAAACCAAGACCAGCACCCCGGAGACGACCCAAGACCGGTTGAATTTGAATGTCATAGTGCTCCTACCCTCCTTTTCAGATAATACGTCATTAGAGGAGCCGTGCTTTACGAGACTGCTCGCGACAAGGGAATTCTCGCATCGCGCCAGATTCTCCTTGGAGCGATTCCTCGAACCAAGGCTCCGCAACCAGGGGCATTCCTGGCTAAAACTTCTTCTCGCAGCGTTGACCTATTCGAACAACCTCATCGATAAGAATCTTCAAGTCCCGCTCCTCCGTGCGGTAAGAAAGAATGCAGCCCCGTAAGGCGAAGCGGCCGTTGAGGACGGCGTTTGAGAGATAAGCCTTCCCCCCGCGTTGAAGTTGAGTCACGATCGCTTCGTTCAGCCGGTTCAACCGTTGATCCAGCTTGTGCTTTTGAGCGGGGCCCCTGCGAGCATACGCCTTTCGAACCGCGATTGGGACGTATCGAAAGCAAACAATGGAGAGTTCGATCGGAGCAAGAATTTCGAGATATTCATTGGCCGTGACCAGCGACCCCAGCACCTGGGCCATGTTCAAATTCTTTTCAATGCATGCGGCGAGGAGCCGGGCGCCGTAACACCTGAACGCCATCCAGATTTTAAGGGCTCGAAAGCGCCGAGACAGTTCGATTCCGTGCTCAAAGAAGGCGAAGTCCTCGCCCGGAATTCCGGCGATCACCTTGGCGTATTCACCGCTCCCACTGAAGGTCCGATAAGCATGGCGGCGATCACGGACCAGGATACAACCCGCGTCGAGAGGTTGGTAGAGCCACTTGTGGGGATCCAGCGAGACGGAATCCGCCTTTTCGATTCCGCGAAAGCGATTCCGGATGGCTGGCACAAGGGCTGCAAATCCTCCATAGGCGCCATCCACGTGAAACCACAAACCCTCACGCCGGCAGATTCTCGCCACCCCCTCAAGATCGTCGATCGCACCCGTATTCACCGTGCCCGCACTGGCCACCACACAGAAGGGACGATGGCCCCGCCGCCTATCCTGTGCAATCTGCTTTTCCAAATCGGAGAGCTCCATCCTGAAGGCGTGATCAACCGAGACGGTGCGAACGGAGGATCTCCCTAGCCCAAGCAGCGCCGCCGACTTCGGTATCGACATGTGACCCTGTTCAGACATGTAAAGGGTCATTCGAGGATGACCCAGCGCCTGCATCCCATTCCTGGAGACATCCTTGCCTGCCTTCACCTCCCGGGCGATCGCCAGGGCCTGGAGAGTGGCCAACGACCCACCGCTCATGAACATGCCGATCGCGTCTCTGGGATACCCCAGGATCTCTTTGATCCAGTCAATCGCAAGCAATTCGGTTTCGACCGCCGAAGGGGCTGATCGCCAGGCTGTCACGTTCTGATTAATGGTGGAAGTCAGAAGGTCGGCCATCACGCCGACGGGGTTTCCGGAGGAAGACACGTACCCGAAGAATCTTGGGTGCAGGTTGTGTCGCGCATTCGCAAGGATTGTTTCACGAAATTCCCGGATCACCTCCCTGGGGGACGTGGGCCCCTGCGGCAATCGTTTTCGGATCACGCGGCGAAGGTGCTTACCATGGACTTGAGGAAACACCCGCCATTCGTTAACCGAGTTGAAATAGTCCTTCGTGACCGCCGCAGCCTCACGGAATGCGAATTTCAAATCTCCTTCGCTGAAATCAAGCGTGGGCAGTGATCCACGCTTCTTTTTCGGTTGACGTTCCAAGACGCCCACTTTCTGACGGGTGAGTGCGAATTCGGCACTTATGGAACCAGTGCCATCGCCGGCCAGCCTCGAGGGTGAAGCACCGCTGTTGAAATACGAATTGCAAATTGCTGAAGGATGCGCCTGAGAATATAAATCGAAATCTTCCAAACGTCCAGTCAAGCGAGATAGCGCCTCGGGGCCCCCGACCATGATTCACAACAGCTCGCCCTCCACCCAAGATTTTTTGAGTCGTTTTGCTTCGCGTTGAATCAATGAGGAGTGAGAGCGGTCTTCCTTCTTGGATGGCCGTCAAACCTGTCGCTGTCGTGAATGAGGCTTTCCATGGAAAAAGGGGTGCGTAGCACAAGTTATGGTTCTATGTCCGACCGCAAAGGTCATTTCAGGCAGGCTTATCAACCTCTCGTGTCTCTCACCTTCGTATTATTGACCCTGATCTTCTTGCCTGGACACAATTCGTATCCGCAGGCTGTTCCCGCCTCCTCTTCTCAGGCTTCACCCCCGCTCACATTGCGTCAAGCCGTTGAACTCGCCCTCCAGAACAATTCCTCGCTCAAGGCTGCCCATGAAGGACTTGCAATGGCCCAGCAGAAGGTGCCGCAAGCAGTGTCGCGCTATCTTCCGGAAGTCAACTTCGACGAAAGTCTTACCCGGGGCAACAACCCGGTCTACGTTTTCGGAAGCCTCCTGAACCAGCGGCAATTCGGGCCGGAGAATTTCTCCATCTCGTCGCTGAACAGGCCGGACGCACTCGACAATTTCCAAGCCAAGCTCTCAGTTCAACAGGTCCTCTACGATGCCGGGAAGATTCGGGGGGCCATCTCGCAGGCCAAACTGGGAGAGAAAATGGCACAGCAGGATGTTGAGAAGACGCGCCAGGAATTGATCTTTCGAGTGGTCAGGGCCTACACGATGCATCTGCTTGCCCGCTCAGGCCAGGAGGTGGCTGAGGACGCCGTTAAGACCGCCGAGGCCTCCAGTGAGAAGGCGGCATCGATGTATCAGTCAGGCATGATTGTTGAATCCGACCGGCTGGCGGCCCAAGTCTTCCTCGCGCGGATGCAGGAGGAACTGCTCAAAGCGAAGAACCAGGTGGCTCTTTCCAGGGCGAGTCTTAACTTTGAAATGGGACTGCCGGTCGACAATCCAATCGAAATCGCGGCGGGTTTGAACGAAGTTCGATTTGATTCGGAGCCCCAGGATTCGCTTTTCAAACAAGCCCTTGAGCGCCGCCCCGACTATGTTCAGACCGTATTGATGAAGGACATTGCCCGGAAAGGTGTGGGAATCGCGCGAGCAGAGTTCCTCCCCCAGATCGGCGTTTTTGGGTCCTGGGAGGCAGACTCTCAAAACTTTGCGGACCGGGGAGGAAACAATTGGATTGTCGGGGCGAGGCTGCACTTGAACCTCTTTCGAGGGCGCGGCGATAAAGCTCAACTGGAGGAAGCCAAGGCCAACCTGGAACGATCCATGGCGATGAACAACTTTATCTCGGCCGCGGTGAGGTTGCAGGTCAAGCAGACGGTCCTGGACCTCGACAGCACCCGCCAGCGGATTGAGGTCACCCAGTCTGCCATTGGGCAGGCGGAGGAAACTTTGCGGATTGTTCAAAACCGGTATGGAGCCGGCTTGACCACCATCACCGAACTGCTGAGAGCCCAGACAGACCTGACACAGACGCGAACGGCATATTTCCAGGCACTCTACGAACACCGCATTGCCAAGGCCAACGCCGAGCTGGCATCGGGGGTCTTGGATGTGCAGTCCCAAGTTCTCAACCAATAGACCAGGATGAAATCGTATCGAGACGGAGTTCCAGCGATGATTAACAAGATAATATGGGCGCTTCTGGGATGCACCCTCGTCGGGGGATTTTTCATACTGATCTCCTGTGGGGGCGAGATCAAATCCGGTGGAGCCAAGGTGGACCATCCGGCGGTTACCGGGGTGAAAGCCATCCCTGTTCAACCACAGACGGTCCCGGAGTACTTCGAGGGCGTCGGGACAGTGAAATCCATCAATACGAGTGTCGTTTCAAGCAAGGTCATGGCGGCAGTCCGTGAAGTCAGGGTGAAGGAAGGGGACCGGGTTCATGCCGGGCAGGTCCTGATGCTGCTCGACGATCGAGAGGGGACGGCACAGCTTTCCAAGGCGCGCGCCGGAACTTCGGAAGTTCAACAGGCCCTGGTCGAGGCCGATCAGGGGATCCGGGCAGCGGATGCGAATCGCCAGTTTGCCGCCGCTACCTACAATCGTTTCAAGGATCTATACGAGAAGAAATCGGTCAGCCCCCATGAATTTGAAGAAGTGGAATCCAAGTACAAGGGTGCGCAAGCGGCGTATCAGTCCATGCTGGCCCGCAAGGAGCAGATCCAGGCGAAGGAGAAGCAAGTGAACGCCGATACCGTCACAGCCCAGACCCTGGTGAGCTATTCCCGCATCACCGCGCCTTTGGACGGGATCGTGACGCAGAAGAATGTCGACGTCGGAACGATGGCCGCTCCAGGAGTGCCTTTGATCGTGGTGGAGGACACCTCAAACTATCGCCTTGAAGTAGCGGTGGAGGATGCAGAGATAAACAAGGTGAAATTAAACGACCCGGTTCAAGTGCAGATCGACGCCCTGGGACCCGCCACGATTCCCGGGCGGGTTGCGGAGATCGTTCCCGCCTCTGACCCCGCCACTCGCAGTAATCTGGTCAAAGTGAGCCTCACGATGGACCGGGACAAGCCGGGTCAACGGACCTCGATTCGCTCCGGATTGTATGGCAAAGCGCTGTTTGTCGTCAGTCAGAAAAAGGCGCTCCTAGTTCCCCGAAAATCGATCATCCAACAAGGCCAGCTCGAAGGGATTTTCGTGGTGGATGGATCTGATCTCGCCCATCTTCGCCTGGTCAAGACCGGTAAAGCGTATGGAGAGAGCCTCGAGGTTCTCGCGGGGCTGAAGGCTGGAGAGAAGGTGGTTGTGGAGAACGTCGGAATAGTCCGCGATGGAACTCAGTTGAGGTAGACGAAGGAAATGAAAAAGGAAATCGGGTTCGCTGGAAGGATCGCCCAGACATTCATCGAGTCCAAGCTCACCCCGCTCATCATCGCGGCTTCCATCCTGTTGGGTGTCGGCGCGGTCATCCTCCTCCCGCGGGAAGAGGAGCCACAGATCATCGTCCCCATGATTGACGTCATGGTCCAGATGCCCGGCGCCTCGGCCAAGGAGGTCGAGGAACGGATTACCAAGCCGATGGAGAAACTGATCCGCGAGGTACCGGGGGTCGAGTATGTATATTCGACCTCATCGCCGGGTGTCTCCATGGCGATCGTCCGGTTCTATGTCGGTCAGAAGGAAGAAGACAGCATTGTCCGGCTGAACCAGAAAATGTTCGCCCATTTTGATCTGATCCCTCCGGGGGCGAGCCCGCCCCTGATCAAGCCGCGGTCCATTGACGACGTTCCGGTTCTGGCGCTGACGCTTTGGAGTGAGCGGTACGATGCCTTTACTATGCGCCGCGTGGCCGCACAACTCCACGATCAAATCAAGGAGGTTCCCGATGTCTCCGAAGTGAAAATCATCGGAGGGCAACGCCGCCAACTCCGGGTGACCCTGGACCCGGCCAGGATGGCCGCCTACAATGTGGCACCCGCCCTGTTGGTTTCCGCGCTGGATCAATCCAACCGTCAACTGCAATCCGGTAGCTTCTCTTCTGGAAATCAGGAGTTTCTGGTCCAGACCGGCGGGTTTTTACATTCCTTGGAGGACGTGGAGCGTGTTGTGGTCGGGGTATCCAACAATCGCCCTGTCTACCTGCGCGACGTAGCCCGGATCGAAGATGGGCCGGAGGAAGCCGGTGATTACGTGTTTTTCGGGGCGGGACCTGCCGCCCGATCCAAAGGGATCGAATCTACGACATCCTCGCAGCCGAATCCGGCCTCTGTGGCGCCCGGATCAAATCCGGTGCCCTCATCTCCATTCCCCGCGGTCACCCTTTCGATTGCCAAGCGCAAAGGGACCAACGCCATCACGATCGCCCAGGAAGTGATCGAAAAGGTGGGTCGTCTGAAGGGCACCTTGATCCCCGAGGACATTCACATCACGACGACCCGCAACTATGGGGAGACGGCGCGAGAGAAATCGAACGAGCTTCTGTTCCACATGATGCTCGCCATCCTCTCCGTTTCTGCCCTGATTTGGTTGACGATCGGACTGCGCGAATCAGGGATCGTGGCGATTGCAATCCCTGTCACCCTGGCACTGACCCTCGCGGTCTTCTATCTTTACGGCTACACGCTCAATCGAATCACGCTTTTCGCGTTGATCTTCTCCATAGGAATTCTGGTGGATGATGCGATTGTCATCGTCGAAAACATCGTCCGTCATTACCGTCTCCCGGAGAACGAGGGCCGACCAGTCCGCGAAGTCGCCGTCGAGGCCGTCGATGAAGTCGGAAACCCCACCATTCTGGCCACGTTTACGGTGATTGCCGCCATCGTTCCCATGGCCTTCGTCAGTGGGTTGATGGGTCCTTATATGCGGCCCATTCCCATTGGCGCCTCTGCCGCCATGATTTTTTCGCTGCTGGTGGCGTTTGTCGTCACCCCCTGGGCAGGCCTGCGGCTGCTCAAGCGCCAGGGAAATCATGTCCACCACCAGGAGAGTTGGTCGACGAAATTGTACCGGCGGGTCATGTCCCGATTGATTCATGATCCGCGGCGGCGGTTCGGATTCCTGTTGACCGTTGCCGTTTTGCTGCTGGCCGCATTCTCGCTCTTTGCATTCAAGCTCGTGCGCGTCAAGATGCTTCCCTTTGACAACAAGAGCGAGTTCCAGGTGATCATTGACACGCCGGAAGGAACGACCCTTGAAGAAACCGCTGCGGTGACTCGTGAGATTGGCGACTACATTGCCACTCAGCCGGAGGTGACGGATTATGAGATGTATGCCGGCACTGCGTCGCCCTACAACTTCAACGGCCTTGTCCGTCATTACTTCCTGCGCCGGGGCCCTCACACCGCCGACATTCAGGTCAACCTCGTTTCCAAGGGGGACCGAAGCGCTCAAAGTCACGACATCGCCAAGCGACTGCGCCCCCGGATTGTCCAGATCGCAGACCACTATCACGCGCGTGTGAAAGTGGCCGAAGTCCCGCCGGGCCCGCCCGTCCTACAAACGCTGGTGGCCGAAGTGTATGGCCCGGATTACAAACGCCAGACTGAAATCGCCCGCCAGATCCGGGACATCTTCGACCGGACGCCGGGCGTGGTGGATGTGGACTGGTACATGGAGGGGGATCAGACCCAGTACCGGTTCGTCATCGACAAAGAAAAAGCCGCGTTGAACGGCGTCACTGCGGAGCAGATCGCTTCCACGCTTCGCATCGCCGTCGAGGGAATGAACGCAGGATTGCTGCACCAGCCACAGGACAAAGAAGACGTGCCCATCCAATTGCGCTTGCCGGCGGCGGAACGATCGAGCACCGACGACCTGAAATCACTAAAGGTCATGGGCTTTCAGGGTAAGCTCGTGCCGCTGGGGGAACTGGTCCATATCGAGGAAGGACTGGGTGACAAGAGCATTTATCACAAGAATCTGATGCCTGTCGTCTATGTCACCGGAGATGTGGCGGGCCAGGAGGAGAGTCCGGTTTACGCCATTTTGAAATTGAACAAGGCGATTGACCAAATGAAACTGCCGGAAGGCTACACCCTGGGGCGATACGTCGCACACCAGCCTTTCATCGCCGACAAGTACTCCCTGAAATGGGACGGGGAGTGGCATATCACCTACGAGGTGTTCCGCGACCTTGGCTTGGCGTTTGCCGCAGTTCTCGTCCTCATTTATATCCTGGTAGTCGGATGGTTCCAATCGTTCAAGACTCCCCTGGCGATCATGGCCGCCATTCCCTTCTCGCTGGTGGGAATCTTGCCGGCACACGCGCTGATGGGGGCGTTTTTTACCGCGACCTCCATGATCGGTTTCATTGCAGGGGCCGGAATCGTGGTGCGCAATTCGATCATCCTCGTGGACTTCATCGAACTTCGCCTGAATCAGGGCATGCCGCTGCGCGAGGCCGTCATCGAGGCGGGAGCTGTTCGGTTCCGGCCCATGATGCTGACGGCTGCGGCCGTCATTATTGGATCTGCCGTGATTCTGTTTGATCCCATTTTCCAGGGTCTGGCCATATCCCTCATGGCCGGCGAGGTGGCTTCCCTGCTGCTCTCCCGGATGACGGTCCCCATCGTTTACTTCCTGAGCGAAAGGAAGAAATGGGAACACGCTCAATCATGACCGGCAAGTAAAGACCTCTTCATCAAGCGGCAACACCAACGCAATTCTCGAAAGGATGAGTCTCATGGAACCTAAAAAAACATTCAAGATATTTCACTACAACACACAACTCCGCTGGAGCGGTGAACGCCGGGGAGATTTATCAAGCGAGGGGAAGCCCGGGCTCGAAATCGCCGCGCCGCCGGAGTTTAAAGGACACCCCGGCCTATGGACGCCGGAAGACCTCTTTGTCGCCGCGGTCGAAATCTGCACCATGACGACGTTTCTGGCTTTTGCCAGTCACAAGAAGTTAGGCCTCCTTCAATACGAGAGTGCCGCGGAAGGCACGCTGGAACATGTGGAGGGTAAATACCAATTCACCCGGGTGGTTGTGACTCCGCGGATCACCGTAGCCACGGCTGATGAGATTCCCCCAGCGGAGCAGTTAATCCACGAGGTCGAGGGTGCGTGTTTGATCTCCAACTCCCTTAAGACGCACGTGGAGATTCAGCCGGTCATCGTCGCGGAAGACCCGTGCTTGAAGCCGGCGGTGATCGCGTAAGGGTTATTCATGGGGAGGATGAATAGCAAGACACGCCAGACAGAATTTTCTTGTTGTTGTCTTGCTCTTTGAGGGATCCAGTATGCCTGCAGAGGCGGTCCCGTGGACTTCCGAAGGGCCAATCCGATCCGCTATTCAGGGGTGATTCTATGATGCGACATACAAAGAAAACCCGCCTGCAACAATCAACTCGCTGCAAGGACTTGCTCCGGACGGTTGCCGATTATCTTGACGGGGAGCTTCCACAGCCACTTTGTGTCGAACTCGAAACGCATATCAAGAAATGCCAAACCTGCGATTGCGTCATCGATGCCCTCAAGAAGACCCTGGCCTTGTACAAGAGGATGCCGGAGATCGAGATCCCCCCCAAAACGAGACGAGACCTTGACCACCTCCTGAAGAAGCGATGCCTGGGTCAGAGCAAGAATTAAACCTGAACCCCCTGTTGTATCCGGAAAAGGGACTGTCCCTAGGGACAGTCCCTTTTTGTTTCAGGAATGGCTCCCCCGGGGCCCGATGGAGGATTGCAGGCCAACGGCATGAATCGATTGCGGCGGGGAGACAAGCTTCCACCAGGTTGACGAGCAAGATCTGAAATTTCAAATTGGAGATCGCGGATTAAAGGGGGAAAGAGATGACGGGCAGCCACCGCGAGGAGGCCACCCCAGCCCTCTAGGCTAAAACTCACTCCCCAGAGCACAGCTCCAAGAGAATGTGGGAGCCCTTGTGGAGGATCTCTCTACTCTCGCCAGAACGGAGCTACTACATCGGGGTCCAGGTGGATTTCGAGTGAATGAAGGCATCCCGCACACCGGAATGCCTTCCTCGGAGGGATGAGACGGGGATTCTGTCGACCGCGCCATTGCAGGTCATTTATTTTTCATGCTTCCCCATGCAGGGGCATTTCATCCCTTCGCCCTGGTTCTGCGCCATCATTTGATGCATCTTCTCATCGGCCTTCTTCTGTTGAGAAGAGGCTATCAAATCCGCGACAAGTTTCACCTGCGCGTCAGTCAAACCAACATCAGTCTTCTTCTCCTTGAGAAGCGCGCTGATTTCTTCTACAGAGAGAGAGAACATGCCCGCCATTCCATTGCCCATGGCCGATATGGAGTGCTGCATTTGACCCTTCATGTGCTCACCGTGCTCGTGTGACATCTTCTCCATCATAGGGCAAGTCATCGTCTCCGAGGTTGCCGGCGAGGCCGGCTTCGGCTCAGTCTTGGACTGGGCGAAGATAAGGGTCACGATGAACATGAGTACAATTCCGATAACCACGAGAGTCTTTTTCATGTTTCTCCTTGTTGGCGTATGAGTTTTAATGCGAACCAAGCAGTTCGGGTTTTGAAATTAATTCCCTGCCAGGCAGTCTCTTCAGCCGCTTCGTTTGTTATCACTTCATTACAGGGGCCGGCTTGACTCCCAGTCTCATCAGGATCTTTTCCATCAGACACCAATGCGTGAAAGCCGACTGGATCAAGTTAACCCCTACAAAGGCCGTGAAGAGAAACCAGTACGGATTCACGAAATATCCTAGCGTGAGGCTTATCAGCACGAAGGTTCCGGCAATCGCGCGGATCCAGTTTTCCAAATGCATGCCATCTGCTCCTTTCAACACAAAATCCGAGATTCTCGACGCTTATTTACAGGATGCAGGATCCCGTTCACTCCCATAAAGGATAGATTCAAATAAGTGGAAAAAGACTCAAGGATTTTGTGTTACGACAAACGGGGCTTGATTCCAACCTT
The DNA here is from genome assembly GCA_020073085.1 of Terriglobia bacterium. Lineage (NCBI taxonomy): Bacteria > Pseudomonadati > Acidobacteriota > Terriglobia > Terriglobia bacterium. Next base: position 91,343 of record JAIQFV010000018.1, read on the forward strand.
AGCATTGAGCATGATTTCGCGTCGCTCAGCCCACCTCAGAAATTCCTCCGGGATCCGGCAATGATCCTGCTCCTCCTCGCCGTCAGTCCCCCAGGACATGGGCATGAGCAGGACCTCGCATCTTGTTTTGTTCGCCCTTCCTCCCATAGTATGAGGTCAACTGTTCGCGAAGTTCCAATCGAGCACGCATCAATCTTGATTTTACTGCAAAGACCGACAACTTCAGCATGCGTGCCACCTCAGCGTTTGAAAACTCCTCCACATCGCGCAACCAGAACACGGTTCGATAGATGGGGGGCAGCCTCAGGATGGCCCGCCGCAGAATCTGTTCATTCTCCAACCGCGAATATTTTTGCTCCGGATTCTCCTCCCACCTCACCACCACTCTGGGAAGATACTCCTGGGAGCCGTCGTCGATTTCGTCAATCGGGATGGTATTCGGATGCCTACTCTTGCGAAAGCGAATCAAGGTGGCGTTGACGGCAATCCTCATCACCCACGTATAAAAACTCGCTTCCCCCCGGAACTTCCGGAGGTTTTCAAAGGCCTTCAAGAAGGTCTCTTGGAGAACGTCCTCGGCATCGTCCCGGCTCCCGGTCAAGCGATAGGCCACATTATAGATCTTGCGCTCAAAACGGTGCACGAGGACTTCAAACGCCTCGTACTTCCCCGCCTTGGCGTCCTTGACAAGTTGTGTCTCATCGACTGCTGCTTTGACCATGGGTTCCGGAGAGCATCGTATGGATGGAATCACCGAAGAGAAGTCAAATAAGCGACACCTGAGCCCGGCTCGTGGCTGGAGTATACCGCAAATGGTTTTCCATGTGGTATAAGAACCTGTCCATATGCAACCACCCTGGCATGCCATCTTCACAGAATTCCTCACTTTATTCGTCATTGAGTTGTGGAAATTTCTTGAGTCGCAGAACAGGTAATTGAATCTCTATATATTGGATGGTGGTTGGACGCGTTAGAAGGCAAGCAATTAGGAGTCCACAAATGGCGACGGAGACTTCAGTCAAATGGATCGATGGAAATCAGTTCGTCGGAATCCCCACGAGCGGCCATGGGATGGTCATTGATGCCGACCGGACCCGCAACTCGGGGATCGGCCCGATGGAGCTGTTGCTCCTAGGATTGGGGGGCTGCACCGGCACTGACGTCATTAACATCCTGCGCAAGAAACGCGAAAACGTGACCGGGCTGGAAATCAAGATTCGGGGGGAGCGCGCTCCAACCGCTCCTACCGTTTATACTGAAATCCACATCCATTACGTTGTCTATGGTGTTCAAATCAAGGAGAAGTCCGTCGAGGACGCCATTCACTTATCCGAAACAAAGTATTGCGGGGCGGCCGCAATGCTGGGGAAAACAGCCCGGATGTCGTTTGATTACGAAATCCAGCAGGGGAAGCCCGAGGCGGCCGGGACAGCCGAAGGAGCTCCGAGGGAATAAATGAACTGAGAGAGGGAATTGAATCATGCCGTTGTTCGAATATAAATGCGCCCGATGCCAACATGCCTTTGAAAAGTTAATTCTCTCTTCAGGAGTCAACAAACCCAAGTGCCCAAAGTGTCACAGCAGCAAGACGGAGCAACTATTCTCGACGTTCAGCGCAGGGAAGGAAGGTCGCAGTCAGGCAGCGGCGGGCGGCTGCGGCGGGGCACGGTTCACTTGAGCGGGTTGAGACCGGCGGTTCGCCGGCCAATCCGATAATGAAGTAGGTAAGGATCTCCCCTTCTCTACTTATGGCCTCCATTCTCATGAGGACAGAGTGTTCCTTCAGGGTAGATCTCGAACCGAGGGCTTTTAATGAGCGACTGGTGGATACTGCTATTCATCGCTGTCTGGATCTTGCTGCAGACTTACATCCTCCCCAAGCTGGGAATTCCCACTTGAGCATCAAAATCCTGCGCCACCGGGTCCCGGTGGTTAAATAAGAACCGTGCCACAGCCAGCTCCGATCGCGAAAGCCAGCGGAAAGAACCGTAACTCCTGCCCCTTCACCCTCGCTTAATGGGACTCATGGTCGAAGAACGTTCCTTTGAAAGAGGTGAACAAGGTTAAGACCTCCTGACAGAATGGTGCTCCTTTCGCTTCCCTATGGCGAACGGGAGCCCATCGAACAACCCTGCGACGATCCCCCAACTGGACGACTGGAGCTCCGGTCCAGGGGGCAATGCCCTCTCAACGAAGTGGCGTCTCCAAGAATTTTCTCCCCAGATTCTCGTCTTTCCTTTAAGATCTAAACGAAACACAGTTTCCTAAGCCAATTCAAATCGAGGCTCATCGCCCATGAAACATCCAGTCACCGTTTGTGTGATGGTCTTTCTCATGCTGGCATCCACTTCGACAACAGGTCAGGCACAAGACGCCGGCGACTGGTCTGCAAAGAAGTCAGGGTGGCAACAACTGACCGAAGCCGACCGAACTGTCATGGACTCGTTAAATGGAGACTTCAAACGGTTCCTCAACGCCTCCAAAACGGAGTTGATGGCGACGCGCGAGGCCATTCCCCGGGCGGAATCCGCGGGCTTTGAAATCTTTTCGGAACAGACATCCGTCGTCCCAGGCAAGAAGTTGATTTTTAACAACCGGGATCGAGCCCTGATCCTGGTGGTTGTCGGGCGGGAGCCTCTTGCGTCCGGGCTGCATATCATCGGCACACACATCGACTCGCCGCGGCTCGAACTCAAGGCCCGTCCGTTTGTCTCCGCCAGCGGATTTACTGTCTTCAAAACCACATATCACGGTGGAATCAAGAAGTACCAATGGGCAAACGTCCCCCTGGCCCTGGTCGGTCGGATTGATCGGAAGGACGGGACCCACGTCGATGTGTCAATCGGAGCCCAGGCCGGTGACCCAGTCTTTTTAATTCCCGACGTAGCTCCCCACGAAGACAAGGAAATGCAGGATCGAAAATACAGCGAGGTGTTTAAGGGAGAAGAAATGGACCCGATAGCAGGTTCCATTCCGGGGGATAACACGACACTGTCCGAAACGGTCAAGGGAGTTCTCAAAAAGTACCAGGTTGAGGAGGAAGATTTTGTGAGTGCAGAGCTTCAATTGGTGCCGGCCGCCTCCGCCGCTGATGTCGGCTTGGACCGGGGACTCACGGGCTCTTATGGACAGGACGACAAACTCAGCTCGTTTTGCGCCCTCCGCGCGCTGCTTGACCTCGAGGCGGTCCCGAGACACACCGCGCTCATTTATCTCTCTGACAACGAAGAGAGCGGGTCGGACAATAATACGGGGGCCAATTCCACCTTCCTCCGGGAAACGGTGGGTCGACTGCTCGAAGCCCAATCCCCCAGGTCTTTCAACGAGAACCAAGTTCGCCACGCTCTGCATGCCTCAAAGGCCATTTCAGCCGACGTTAATCTGGGCTTGAATCCGATCTTCCCTTCCACGGCCGAGGTTAGCAATACGGCGCGCCTGGGATATGGCGTCTCTATTAAGCGCTACGGGCACGGGTTTGATGCCAACTCTGAGTTCATCGGACAAATCAGGAAGATCCTCGACGAACACCACATCCCCTGGCAAACGCAAACCCCCAAAGTGGACGTCGGAACAGGGGGAACAATCGGCCAATTCCTGTCCCGGGAGGAGATTGAGGTGATCGACATGGGCGTCCCAGTCTTGTCCATGCATTCTCCCTATGAGATCTCCTCGAAAGTCGATGTGTTTAATTTCTGGCGTTTGATGAAGGCATTCCTCATGGAATGAGACAGGCATTTCACTCCTCATGGGGTACGGGAGGTATTCATGAAGCTGGTGGATCAAATCGCGTTGATCACGGGCGGAGGCAAGGGGATTGGACGCGCTGTTGCATTGGCCTTTGCTCGTGAAGGAGCATCCCTCTCCCTCTGCGGCCGGAACCGGAAACAGCTGGAAAAGGTCGCTGAGGAACTGGCGCACCCAGGAACTCAAGTAATGATCACCGGTTGCGACATTTCGAGGGAGCAGGAGGTGACTCGACTCGTGGACGCCACTGCGGAGCGGTTCGGGGGGCTAACGATCCTCATCAACAATGCCGGAGTCGCAGGGCCCACCGCTCCCGTCGCTGATGTGACTTTGGGGGATTGGAACGAAACCATAGATACCAATTTGACCGGGGCGTTCCTTTGCTCCCGGGCTGCCCTCAAGTACATGATCCCCCGTCGCCGCGGGAAGATCATCAATATTGCATCTATTGCCGGGACGATGGCCTATCCGCTGCGTGCCCCCTATTCGGTTTCCAAATGGGGAATGTTGGGACTGAGCCGGACCCTTGCGGCGGAACTTGGAGAATTTAATATCCAGGTCAATGCAATATGTCCCGGACCTGTTCGCGGGGAAAGAATGCAGAACGTCATTGAACGGCGGGCAGCAGAACTGGGACGAACCAGCGAAGAGGTCGCTCAACAATACGTTGCTTCAACAGCCCTGAAGAAATTCGTAGATCCGGAACACATTGCAGAGCAGGTCACGTTGCTGGCGTCGGCCGCAGGTGACTCGACCACAGGACAAATATTCACTATTGATTGCGGCTTCGCGCTTTAGGGCGCTTACGATCAAACACCCATACAACCGCCCTCGCCCGCCTGAGGGCCTGAGCGAGGCTGGAAGTCCACTCTCCTCCCTGCATGGAGGGGCGCCCGACCATCCCCGCTCCTTGGGATCCTGGCACTGGACAGAGGAATCGGATCGTGCCTTACGCCGGATGCCCAGCCGCCTGCGTTCCCAGCAAACCCTTGACGGCAGCAAGGGCCTTATCATAGTTAGGGTGATTGGCGACTTCGGGAACATACTCGACGTAGTGAATCGTGTCCTTGTCATCAACCACGAAGATCGCACGGCTGTCAATGTGAAGTTCCTTGATCAAGGTTCCATAGGCTTCCGAGAAAGAGCGGTCGTAGTAGTCTGAAACCACTTTGATCTTGTCAATCCCCGCTGCTCCACACCAACGTTTCTGAGCAAAAGGCAGGTCGACACTCACCGTAATGATCTCCACCATATCGCCCAGCTTTGCCGCCTCTTGGTTGAATCGTCGCGTTTGTGCATCACAGACCGGCGTGTCAAGCGACGGCACAACGCTGATCAGCCGGATCTTCCCTTTGGTGTCGTTGAGCGTGAATGGCTGAAGGTCCTGGTTGCGCATCGTGAAGCTCGGCGCCTTGTTCCCTACTTTCAGCTCCGGCCCAATCAATGTCATCGGGTTGCCCTTCATCGTCGTCCCTTTGGGTCGTTCTGTTGCCATGGAAATCTCTCCTCTCAGTGGTTTAGGTTGGAAGGCGGCGGATCCTTGCTCGTTCCACTGCAATTGCTCCGCTTGAACCAATATTAGTAAGCACAGTTGGAATTTGAGCGATCATTCTAGACCATTTCGAGGATTTTGCAAGCTCTCCCCGCAACGGGCGCCTGCAACGGGCTACTTGACAATCATTCTGTGTGCAGTTATTTTGAAGCTTCCGGGAACATTCGAGGCTCAGCGAAAGGCTGCATTGCCACCCTCCCCAGCGGCGAGGAGTCTGGAGTAAAGCTATGGCGGATTTGAAATTAAATGACGTCAGAAAGTATGCCATTGAACAGGGGGCATCGATCTTTCTGAAGTCGGCTTCTCATGACCGGGCAGCTGAGGTTTCCTGCCATGGCATTGTCCGCTGGGTCAGAACAGATCCCGAAGAGGGCTCGGAATGGTTGCTGGCCCCTGTAAGCGTCAGCTTCGACGAGATTCTCGCCGTGGCGGAAGAATTTGTGGTTCATAAACCGCAGGCCAAACCTTCGGTGTATACCCGCGAGAGATTCACAGCACTCCTCGCTCCACAGCCTGGGGCCGCAACCTCTTCGACACATGCGGAAGACGAATAGTCAGTGGCGTAGATTCACAATTTCCATCCCCTCACATCACTAGTGTCCCGGCACCCTCACATTCAGCCGAGATAATTGTTCCTCATTCATTCCTCCTGACCCGCTCAGCTCAAGCAGAAGCTTTGCACACCATCCCTTTGCCTTATGCGAGCCCATTACAAACCGTGAATTCTCGCCGAGTGAACACCCAAGGCCTTGGGTTTTTGATCCATATTGAATGAACGCCATAACGCCAGTAAGACCTGAGTGTTGTTCGACAAGAACCGCGAGGAAAGAAAATCTGAATTAGCCCTGAAACTACGCGTCGACGGACCTGTCGTTGCTCCAATGAATTATTTCCTATAACAAAATGTAACAAGTGAACTATTCTGAAACAATATTTCATCGAGTGTGAGTTGATGGGTTGTATATAAACCATTCTACTTCATACGATTAAAATTAATGAAATGCTCTGGCACAGAAGTTGCTTATTTCCAAAATGAACGACGGTGGATAGATTGACAAAACCCAAATTTGGGTCAAGGCCCAAAGGAGTCCGCCATGGAAATTCAAATCCCATCAACCCCGACCGACCAGCTGGCCGAACTGAACCCCGACCTGAGAAGCGTCCAGATCAAAGATTTTGAAGATAAGCTCCAGGACCGAGTTGTCGGCCAAGGGCGCGCAGTGAGACGGATGTCAGATCTGTTCCAGATCTACCAGGCCGGCATGAGCGTGCCGGGACGCCCGATTGGTAACCTTCTCTTTTTGGGTCCGACAGGATCGGGAAAGACCCGCCTCGTCGAAGCGGCGGCCGAGGTCCTGTTTGGCGACAGCAACGCCTATGTCAAGATCGATTGTGGAGAGTTTCAGCACAGTCATGAAATTGCCAAGCTGGTGGGATCGCCTCCGGGTTATTTGGGCCATCGCGAAACCCAACCCGTGCTGACCCAGGAAGCGCTGGATCGTTTTCACAACGACCGGATGAAAATCACCCTCGTTTTGTTTGACGAGATCGAGAAGGCGAGCGACGCCCTTTGGAAATTATTGCTTGGAATCCTCGACAAAGCCACTCTTACTCTCGGGGATAACCGTCGTGTCGATTTTTCGAAATGCATCATCGTCATGACCTCGAACTTGGGCGGCGGAGAGATCAGCCGCATGATGATGGGCACTGGTTTAGGTTTTGCCACCGCGCAACAGAAATACGACTCGCCCGAAACCGATGATTTCGTCTATCGAACGGCGCTGGAGTCGGCCAAGCGGAAGTTCTCACCTGAGTTCATGAACCGGATTGACAAGGTCATCGTGTTCCGTCCGCTAAAGGCAGAGCACCTCTCCAAGATCCTCGATATTGAGCTGAGCTATGTGCAGCAACGAATTCTGAATTCTCAATCTGAAAACAAGTTCGTCTTCCATTGTTCTGATGCTGCTCGGGAGTTTCTCCTGAAGGAGGGGACTGACCCGCAATACGGCGCCCGGCCCCTCAAGCGGACCATCGAACGACAGATCGTCTTCCCCCTGGCCAACTTGACCGCAACCAAGCAAATCGCGTTGGGGGACTTCATTCAGGTAGACTACCGTTCCAACTCCAACCGTCTTGTGTTCCTGAAGGCGCAGGAAGGCGCCATCATTCATGCGCCGGCAATCCCAACAGTCTCGGCCGAGAGCACAGCGGCCGAAGCGGGAGTGCCTGCTTCAACAAATGCCGGGGCAGAAGAAAAACCCCATATCTTCCCCTATTCGAAATTGAAGACCCAATAGACTGGGAAGGCCTTACATCAAGAATTCGGGGAGGCACAATAGGAAGGGGCAAGATCGCCGGGTTTAATCAAGCCTCTTCCCTGTCCCCCTTACTCCGTCGCCGGATCAGCAGCTCGTCCTCTCTCCCAGCCATCCCAAATCATCTCACCAGGTCGAAATCCTCGACGCCCGGCAGCCTTTTTCGTAAGAGAAGCGTCTCGAAGGGAATTCGGATCCGTTTTCCCTGCTGACAGCAAAGAAGATGCTGGGAGGGGATCCGTCCATTCTCCCATCGCATAAAGGGGACTTTATCTCGAGAGAGGTCAAGACCCGTTCCCCAAATGGACGATTTCGTGGGGCATCAGCAAAAAAAAATCGCCTCAGGGTATATTTTGGAGGCCCCATTCTCACCCTTATTGGTCGGGAGAGAAATCCACAGTCGTGGGCTCTTCCACACTCATTCTGAAACACAGTGGCATTTGAGTGAAATCCCTTGATACACTTGTCCGCCTTCCAACCCCCCGCCCATTTTCCCTCTGTAACACCCCCACATCACATTCGCCCAGGAGTTAACCAGCACAGGTCTCAATCTTCCAGAGATGCGTGATCCTGCTACGTCATTGTGAGGGTAAGTCGTTGTATTTATGACTCTAGTACAATCTCGTGCAATTCAGTGACGACGCCAGTATTGTCACCGGCCATCGCACAAGTTTCAATTTGTGAGGACTGTCTCAGACCCCCTTCATAGTCAAATTATTCCGTCAACTGCCGTTTGGCACTTAGCCTGCAAGATGGTGAGCGTACTTCCAAGCCGCCGCGAAGTATGGAAGTGCCTTTCAGGGCCACCGCCGAGGTGGATTACCTCGTCCTCTTGTGCCCTCGAAGTGTGTCTTAGCGGCTTTGAGGTGGTTGATAAGAAATACGAGAAAGAACGGGTCCATGAGGAGACGACATAGTAAGGATCATACGATAAACGCTCTCGTAAATAAGAAGACCAAAAGGACAAAAAGGAGACCTTCATGAACATCAATCGGGTAGTAAATTTAAGAAGGCGAACCAGCCTCATGGGGCATTGGGCGTCATTCACAGTGGCGCTGCTGTTACTTGCCTTCCTGGCCTCGACCGGCACGGTCATGGCCCAGGGGCCGGTTTCACCAACGCAGTTTGACATCACGGGCTTCCTCCAGGAGGCCACGCTGACCACGGCTGGTGACGCCCATTCCGGCGGTACCTTGAAGGTCAACGGCCATGTGGTGATCGTGCCCCGGGAAACGATCGTGATTCTCCCGGCCAACGCGCTGACATGGCAGGAACTGTTTGCTCAGGCTCCGGCTCCCTACACCGGCGCAGCAACGGGCATGGCGATGACTGACGTTCCAACGCCCCTCACCCAATATGAAGTCGAGGCGGTGGGCAATCGCGTGGGGGACACTTACATTGCCGGGCTCATCTTCATCTCCCAGCAGACCTTGAACAACGGTGCTGGGTTCATCAACTTCATCGACTACACTCTCGGCGAGATGCGCGTCGGCGGCGTGATCGGGTCCTCTACCACCGGCACCCGGGTGCGCCTCAACGATCCCACGGGAAAGTTCGGTCGAGCCATGACTGCGGATCAACGGTTCACGCTCGACCCGGATAACCCGACCATTAAGAGCGGAACCGGCTATCCGATGTGCTTCCCGCGTGTCACCGCGGATCCAATCGTTGCCGGCAACGCCGACGATCCTCTGTGCCCTCTGGGTAATCGACCGAGGGATCTGACAGGCGCTTTTGTCGGCAGCTTCTCCACAAACGATCCAGTCGCTGCTCCGGGCGCGTTCCCGGACGCGACCAAACAGGCGCCTTTCGAGGTCGGTGACTACGTCAGTTTCGCGGGAACGCTTGTTACCGATGCCGCCACTCCCACAACGGGTCCGTGGCCGGCCAACGGAACAGCTGGTACTTACATCTCGGCTCACACCATCACCAGCAATGTCGCCATCTTCACCATGTCGGGAACCAACCCTGTCTATGTGGAAACCGATGTGTTCCTGATCGGCACCGGAGGACTGACGGTCCTCGGCGGCACCGAGGCGACGGTCCGAACACGGTTCGAGGGAATGACCACCGACCCGACCCGTACCATCCACCTGTATGGCATCGATTTGGGTACCCTCACGGGAGCCACGACGGATCGTGACTGGGGCACCATCGGCGTTGATCCAGGCCCGCCCGCGGGCGCAGTCAGAGGGCGTTGGCGCTTCCGCCCCCCATGTGCACCCTTTGGGACCATTGTCACAAAACCTGACAAGCAATGCGTCATGAACGCGGCTAACACCTTCCTGCCGCCCACACGAGAAATGAGGGCGGTGGTCGAAGGCGCATGGGTCCCTGGGCAGACCACAACCTCGGCCAACGGGCTCATCTACGGGCAGTACCATGCCCCGATCATGTTGTACATCTTCCCGGAGAACATCCCCGGATCCCCGGTCGTACCTAATAACTTCGAGGATATTCAGTTCCTCGCCTGCGGTGGTTATACCTCCTCTGCAGGAACCCTTGTAGGACAGCTTAATCCCTGGCCCGGTGCGGCAGCACCGTCGCTCGCGGGTTGCCCGGGTTCGACCGCGGCTCCTGTCGCCAACGCCGGGGCTGCGCAAACGGTAGCTTCCGGGGCGGCTGTGTCGCTCAACGGCAGTGCCTCAACTGGGACGGCGCCCTTGACCTTCTCTTGGGTCCAAGCCGCCACAGATGTTCCGCAGGTGGCCCTTACCGGTGCCAATACCGCCACTCCGAGCTTTACGGCACCCCTTGTCGCCGCAACAACGGTATTGAACTTCACACTGACGGTGACGAATGGCGCAGGATCCTCCTCCGCCTCAACGACAGTTACTGTCAACCCAGCGCCCCCCACCGCTAACCCCATCCCGGCCCTGACCGTGGTTTCGGGTTCTGTGGCGACGCTGACGGCCACTTGCACTGATCCTCAAGGGTTGGCGTGCACCTTCAGCTGGCTTCAGACCTCCGGAACGCCAACGGTCCTCACTCCGAATCCCTTTAGCGGCGCGACCATCAGCTTCACCCTCACGCTGCCCGCGGGGACGACCACTAGCACCGTCCTCCAGTTCCAGGTGACGGCGACAAATTCCGCTGGTCTCAGCTCGGCGCCGGTGCTCACTTCGGTCACGGTCAACCCCAGCGTCACGGCCCCTGTCGCCAACGCTGGCTCGGCCCAGACGGTGGCTTCCGGTGCGCCTGTGTCACTCAATGGCAACGCCTCCACGGGAACAGCTCCTTTGACCTTCGCTTGGGTCCAGGCCGCCACAGATGTTCCGCAGGTAGCCCTTACGGGAGCGAATACTGCCACTCCAAGCTTCACGGCACCCATTGTGGCCGCGACCACAGTGCTGAACTTCACGCTTACCGTGTCGAACAGCGCCGGGTCCTCCTCCGCCTCCGTGGCGATCACGGTCAACGCGGCAACAGGTCCCACCGTCAACCCCATCGCGGCCCTGACCGTTGCGTCGGGAACGCAGGTGTCGATGACGGCGACTTGCACCGATCCTCAAGGGCTGGCCTGCACCTTCAGCTGGCTCCAAACGGGCGGAGCGCCGATAGTCCTTAACCCGAATCCCTTCAGTGGCGCGACGATCAGCTTCACCCTCACGCTGCCAGTGGGAACAATCACCAACACCGTCCTGCAGTTCCAAGTGACGGCGAAGAACTCAGTCGGTGTCAGTTCAGCGCCGGTGCTCACTTCGGTCACGGTCAAACCGCCGGCGGATGGCATCACCATCGTTACGGCAGTGTACCGGATTGGAAAGCAGCGCCTGGACCTCACCGTCACCGATACGATCGTCAGCCCGAACGTGATCCTGACCTTGCAGCCCTATATTACAAAGGGCGGAACCCTCTTTACGCCTCCAAAGGGGACGCTCACGAACAATGGCGGAGGGAACTACGTTCTTACCCTGGTGGGAGCACCTGAACCCGCCGTTCCGCCAGCAAAGCCCTTGGTGGTCACATCCAACCTGGGAGGGGCCAGCGCACCTTCGGCTCTTACCCTCATCCGTCAGTAACTTGACCTACAGTGGTCGAAGAGCAGTGTTCCTGCTCTTCGACCACACCCTTTCTCGTTGGCCTGTTTGACCCCCTCTTAAAATGACATAACGTGTTCAAAGTGTGTTAGAAACAAAGCACTTAATAAAATGCCACACATTACGTCAAGGCTATATTTAATTGAGACCTTCTAAACCCTCTATAAGAGACGGGACCCGGATGCCCTGATTGAGAATTGAAGATTGGGCGGGTGCCAGAAATGAACTGACGTGAGGGCCGATGAGAAAAGAACTCAGCACTGCAAACCTAGACGAGTATCTTGATCAAAAGAGGACTCGAAGGTCCCAAAGACAAACGCATAAAGGAGAGTTAAAAATGAGAGGCATTTTGCAAAAGATGTGTATGGTAGCGATTTTCTGTCTGGTCGCAGTCTGCGTTCAGGCCCAAACGACGTGCCCCAGTGCCCAAATGATCAGCCCCACCGACGGGTCGACGCTACCAGCAGGTGCAGTCACCTTTACGTGGTGCAACGCAGGTGCCGACTACTTCCTGACGGTAGAAAGCGTGGTTGGCGCCCATGATATTTTCTTTGGCTTCATCGGGGGTGTGGGCCCAGGCGCCGGCTTTAATACCATAACGCTTGGTCCTGCATGCGCCCCAACCTCGCCTATCACGTGCATCCCCGCGAAGGGCGAGACCATCCACGTCACGCTGGACACAGTGAGAGCTAAGACCATTATCGCGTCCGTCCAGTACACTTACACTGCGGCGAGTTCGGCTCCCGTGACCCCAGCTGTTACGAGCACCACCGTCGCCAGCCAATCGGCGACTTTCAGCAACAGTATTCAGAACGTCACCCTCGCTGCGACGGTAGCAGGAGTGAACGTGAACCAGGGGACGATCACCTTTCAGGTGATGGACGGAGCCAGCAATATCGGGACTGCGGTGACCTCCAGCACACTGACCAACGGCGCCGCCAGCGTTGTCTATGCACTGCCTGCCGGCACGGCCCCAAAGACCTATTCGATTCAAGCCAACTACTCCGGTGGCCCCAACTTTCAGTCCAGTAGCGCGACCGGAACCTTGATTGTGAATGCGGCGGCGCCGGGCGCGGCCCTGACGAGCACAGCAGTCAATGGCAAGACTATTACTTTCAGCAACAGCCTACAGAGCGTTCCGCTGACGGCTTCGATTGTTGGTCCATCTGTAAACCAGGGAACCGTCACGTTCCAAGTGATGGATGGCACCAGCAATATTGGGAGCGCTGTAACCTCGCCGACCGTGGTCAGTGGCGTGGCCAGTGTGGTTTACACACTTCCCGACGGAACTGTTCCCAAGAATTACACGATCGAGGCAACTTATTCAGGCGGGCCAAATTTCCAGGCCAGCAGCGGGACTGGGACGCTGTCCGTTTCCGGCGACCCGAGTTTGACAATGACCTTCCAACTTCCACCCGACGGCGGCTCTGCGATCTCCTCTGGAGCAGGCGCCCTGGCGGTCGATTTCGGGGAGATGAGTGCATCGACATCGACAAATCCAGTGGCTATCGCAAACTTCAGCTTTAGCAACGGAGCGTTGGTGACGGAAGCCGGTGTGCCGGCAGCGACCATCATGAAGTCGGCACGATTGTTCGTCGATTACAGCGCCGACAGAAACAGCGGATTTGCGCTAGTGAATCCGGGCAGGACCGCCATAACGATTCAAGCGGATTTGAAGGACGCCAGTGGAGTGACGGTCGCATCCACTGCAGTACCCATGGGACCGCGCAGTCATACAGCGATGTTCGTGAATCAGTTGCTGGCGACCTTGCCGAGTCCATTCCTCGGGACCGTGACTCTGACGAGCTCGAATGGCTTCGCGGCCGTGAACTTGAGCACAGCCACGAGCGGACGCAACGAGATGTTGTTCAGTGCCCTTCCCGTGGCGGACTTGGGGAACCCTTCTTCAGGATCGCGACTGATTCTGTCGCAGATTGTCGACGGCGGCGGGAATCCGACCCAGATCCTACTGATGAACCCTTCTGCAGCCGCACAGAGCATCGGGAAGGTGGAGTTGTTCGATGACAGTGGCGCACCCCTGGCTCTGGACTTTGGGGCTGCCTCGGGCCCACAGAGCGCCCTGACCTTCGCCATCTCGCCGGACGGTATGGTGAAATTCGCAACGACGGGAAAAGGTGCCCTGCGAGTGGGTTATGCGATGGTGACGGTAAGCGCAGGTCCTTTGCCGGTGGGAAATGGCGTGTTCCAGTTCAATCAGGCGTCAGGACTGGTGAGTCAAGCCGGAGTGCCTGATAGTCCGCAAACAACCTCGGCAAGGTTGTACGTAGAGGTCGCCTCTGCCCCGTTAAGCCGGAACACAGGAATCGCGATGGTCAACCGTAACGCCACGGCGTCAGTCTTGACGCTTACTTTGAACGGGCTGGACGGGACGACGCAGGGGGCAACATTGACCCTTGGGCCAAACGAGCACGTCGCAAAGTTCATCACTGAGCTATTCCCCAGCTTACCTGCAGACTATCGTGGGGTGCTGAACATTGCCAGCACACAGCCCTCCAGCTTCTTGACATTGCGGCTGACGACCAACGAGCGTGCCGAGTCCATCTATTCGACGCTACCGGTCGCGGATCTGAACCGTCCTTCCCAGGGAATCCAGATTCTGCCACAAATCGTCAACGGGGGCGGATACAAAACTCAAACGATCGTACTGAGTACGTCAAACGGACCAGGAGAGGTGTACATCAACTTCTTCAACGAGGCTGGAAGCAGTGTCCCGTTGGCGACGCTCCAATAGTGAGGACTGCGAGAGCAGGCAGTGGACCATTGGCTCGACCACCTATGGAGTGTGAGAGGTTGCGTCGAGCGTCGAATTAAGTCCACTGAAGTATTACGAAGCGAGCCAGGCCCCCGAGAATTACGTCGGGGGCCGGCGAGCATCGCGGCAGCCTCCGAATGCATGGATGGCCCACCTTTTACCCTGACTCGAATCCAAGATCCCTCACCCGAATAAGACTCAAACCAGAACCTTACGCCTGAAGCACGGGAGACCTCTTATCTTTCCGCGGATTTCTCGTGAGCGGTCTTGCCTGCTAAGTCTCAGACTTGAATGGTGATCATGGGAGCAACATTGCCCCTTTGGATAGTTTCCTTTGGGGGCCACTAAAAAAAATCTTCTTGGGGTATATCTATTCAGGGCTGAGGATACCCTATAGGGTCGGAGGAAAAACTCAAAGGACGGCGAGGTGTGCCGGACCATTATAGAACACAATGGGCTCAGCATAGATTTAAGCTGAAACATGCGGCTTTGTGTGGTCAGAGTGGAGCGTGCAGTTTTTAACCCGCTCGAACGATGATCTAATTCCATGCGGCCATACTGTGAGTGTCCTTGACGCAGCAAGGGAGGCCTTTCTCCTGCTGACGATGTAAGTAATTGTATTCATGGGCTTCAGATCATCCGCAGCCCCCCCTCTTTCCACGCCATTCTGTCCACGACTCGAAGGAACACAACTTAAACCGAGACTCCTTCTCACCTAAGTCTACCCCTGCCTCACAAATATCAACCAACTTGGCACGCTGTTTGCTATATCGTTTTGTGTACATTGGATGAATCGCGTATTGAGGTGAAGACCGAGACCGACCCTCCGATCCCACTGAAGTAAGTAACATGAATTCAAGCGCCTTGGTCATGGGGGGATGTGTGCTTATACACTGTAAGGATCCTTCCGGCCGGTCGAATCGATTAGGAATTTGTAATGACGGATTTCAAGCTGGTTCAAACCTCGGGTCCCCCGTCAAATCCCATGCACTGATTCAACTTCAGATTTTGATTGGAACAGAGAAGAACGGTAGGACCACTGGAGGTAAGTATGGAGAGGGTAGCCAATAAGATCACGGGGACGGCGACAGCCTGGAAATCCACGTTTGGTAAACGCCTTGCCGGCAGTTTATTCGTAGCACTCACATTAGCCTTCTTAATTCAACCCGGGTGGGCACAGCCAGGAAGATTCGGGCCGGATCCGCCACCACCTCCGGGTTCGCTCCGGAACTTTCCAGTTCCTTTGCCCGCCAACCTGTCCAACTATGTGGTCGACCGGCAGGCCGCCATCGTGCTCGGCAAGGCCCTGTTCTGGGACCATC